>DATMOE010000335.1:0-9056 GCA_035568435.1 Herbaspirillum sp.
ATCGGTATTGGCGACGGGATCAAGCCCCGCGTGACGCAGTGTAATTCAGTGTGATTCGGTGTAAAAGAGATCGGCCAGTTTATTCAATGGCCGGTCTTTTTTATTTCGAGCAGGTTATTAATGCCCAGCCCCTCGAAAAGGTCAAATTAGCCAACCATAGGCACTTACAGTTTGAAGCCTCGCAAAATCTAATCATCATATCGGTTACCTCGTCCGATATTGCATGAGCCGCACAGCGACCGAAGATTTTCGATGCTCGTTCGGCCACCCTTCGACCAGGGAATGATATGGTCAACGTGCAGGACGCAGGTGGGATTTGATGAAGGGCTGTCACCACATAGTACACACTTGAACCTGTCCCGATTAAGTACCTGGAACCGCACGCCAAGGGAGATTCCGCGCTTATCTCTGCCGCTTTCCTGGATGGCTGTCGAAAGCTGCTCGGCGACGAGAGGGGCGGCGCCAACTGTCGGCGTATCGGAAGCCAGGATGTCCAAGTCGGAGTTAGCACGCTCGACAAAGGCCGTCAACGCCTTCTTCCATGTGCCAAAACGCTCCATGTATGGCGTGGCACCAACCTTCGATGGCAGTTCACTCATCTCCCGAACCCGTGGAGGGCGCCCGTGGTGCGTCCAGACCTCTAGCATGTTCTCGAAACATTCTTCGTCTGTGTAGCGGCGTCCACGGTTTGTTGACGAAAGCCCGGCAGCTTCGAACGCCGCGCTCACGGACCCCCACCGTTTTTTCAGAATGTTTCCATTAAAGGGGAGATGCGCCGTTACGTCGCGCCAAGTCAGTTCTGTTTTCCCAAGGCGGAGCGCCAAATCGGCGAGTGCCTCAAGGATAACCTCGTCGGTTATGCTTTTAGTGGTAGCCAGCTTGGCTGCACGAGAACCAAGCCATCGTTCGCTCAATCCCGCCGCCATTAGCGCCTTGTCCCACGAACCAAACCGCCGTGTTACTGTACCGAAGGACACTCGTGAGTGGCGCTGAAATAAGCGGGTCGTCAAAGGGCCATTCGGAGCGATATCGGCAACTCTGCGCAACTCATCAAGAATTGCATCGTCGGAATATTCAGCAAGACGATCCAATTCGAAAACAACAGCCTGGCGCGTTGGCAACTTCACTTAAGCGGCGATCTTTGTGGCGCACGTAGAATCGCCGCGTCCAGCCAAGAGACCCGCCACCGAAATATCTTCGTCAAGCTCATCCCAATGAATGCCGTTGACCGATAGTTCACATTTTTGGCGCTGCTCCGGCTTGGCATGCAGCAACCGGGGGAACCACGCCAGCGGAATACCGAGTGTGCGGCCGTCCGACAATTCGACCCACATGCTGTCATCGTCAAACCGTACCGATTTAGCAAAAGTGTTCATTCCATGCCCTTTCAATCACTGCCGTGTTTTGCTCAACGACTTCCGCTAGTTCGCGTAAGGTTCGAGCATCAAAACCATTGCTGTCAGCCAGATGAACTGTCGGATGCAACCAGAATTTTGCTTCGCCTTCACCGCCGCGAGTATGTACATGCACTGGTTCTCGCGGACTGCCTTCGTTCGAGTAGAAAAAGAACCGAAATCCCTTATAGCGAAATATGACTGGCATTCCATTCCCTATTGCGAGCATCCATAGTGCAAAAAGGTAGCACATCTCGGCGGAAATTGTATTTTGTTTTTCGCACTGGAAACCAGCCTGCCAGCACAATACAAAGCCTTTTAAACCTCTCGTGCGGAAAAAAACAAGCATGGCCGGCGGCTTGTTTGCGGCCAGCCAGCCCGATGTCAAAGGCTTGCCGGAAGTACGTTTTGCCGGTGTTTTTTGAGCGCCGCTGTCGCCATGATACGATTTGCGCAATTACCCCCCGCTGATCGGACGCAATGAAAAAAATCGCTTTTTCCGGTACGCTGGACCCGATTACCAACGGTCATATGTGGGTCATCGATGAAGCCCGTTGCCTGGCGGATGAGGTGACGGTTTTCTTGTCTGAAAACCCTGCCAAACGGCCCCAGTTCTCGGTCGAAAAACGCAAGCAGATTATCGAACTGAGCGCGGCCGAGCGCGGTTGGGATAACGTGCGCGTGGTCATCGTCAAAGGCGATTACACCGCGCGCGCGGCCAAGAAGCACGGTATCGATTATCTGATCCGCGGGATTCGCAACACCGCCGATTTCGATTACGAAAACCTGATCCAGCAAACCAATGTCGATGTTTTACATGGCGCAAAAACCATTTTCGTGATGCCGCCGCGGGATCTGGGATCGGTCAGTTCCAGTTTCGTCGGCTCGCTGCAAGGGCCGGTCGGCTGGAACTGGAATGTCAAAAAATTCCTGCCGGGTCCGGCGCATCGCGCCTGGATTATGGATTGGTTGCGCAAGGAGTGGGAATTGTTATGGGCTTACCCCAGCGCGACGCCGGCAGCGATACGCCGCGCCGATGACTGGTTCAACCGTTTGATCGGGCTGACCGGCTACGGCGGCCCGCTGCGGCGGTATCACAATCTGGATCACCTGGTGCATGGGCTGACCGAAATCCGGGTCTGGGGTTTGAATACCAATGCATCGGCGGGGACGATGGCGATGCTTAAAAAAGCGTTCTGGTTTCACGACCTCGTGCATGGCGCCGCCGCGATGGATGCAGCCGCGCTATCGGATGAGGAACAGAGCGCGCGTCTATGGTTGAGCAGCCGGCTCGATCCGGCGCTAGCGGACGAGGTGGCGGCGCTCATTCGCGCCACCGATCATTTGCAGACAGCCGGCATCGCGCATCCGCTCAAGGCGGCGATGGTGTCGCTCGATCTGGCAATTCTGGGGCAGGATGCAGAGGTCTACGATACTTATGCCGCATCCATTCGCGATGAATATCCAGACGTGCCGGATCAGCTTTATCAGACCAAACGGGTGGAAGTACTGACTTATTTGCACGGCAAGGCCGAAGCCGGACGCTTGTATGCGGATGCTTATTTCGCGGCGCAATACAATCGCACCGCCATGGCGAATATGCAGCGCGAAATCGCTCAGTTGGAAGCGGATCGAATTTAAAGCCGAATTCAAAGTCGAATGCAGGGCCGTCTGGAATGCGCCGAGATGTTTCCCTTCTATAGTACGATGGCATTCCTGCCTATCAATTATTTGCCTACCCGCAATATTTTCATTTATGGCATCCGTTTCCTTTAGCCGCCTTGCGACGCTACGTTCATTGGTCATCGATGATCAGGCCGGCATGCGTCAGAATATGCGCTTGCATCTGGGCCAGCTCGGCATGACTCGCGTCGATCAGGCTGCCACGCCGGATGAGGCAATTCATTTCGTCGAGAGCAATCGTTATGACGTTGTGGTGTGCGATTACAACCTGAACAATGAAACCAATGGGCAGCATTTGCTGGAGTTTTTTCGCTCGCATAATCTGCTGCCGGAATCCACTATTTTTATCATGGTAACGGCGGAGAGCAGCTACGGCTCGGTGGCCGGCGCGGCTGAATTCAAGCCGGACGCCTATATGATCAAACCGTTGACGGCAACCAAGCTGGCAGAGCGCATCGAACGCATGCTCGACAAGCAGAATTCCTTTCTGCCGATTACGCAGTACATAGCGCGCAAAGATACCGCCGGCGCCATCGTTGCCTGCGACGAATTGTTGGCGGCCGAACCGAAATGGATCGTCGAAATACTGAAACTCAAAGGGCGCATGCTGCTGGAATTGCGCCGTGTCGATGAAGCCCGCGCGCTATACCACAGCGCACTGTCGCTGCGCAGCGATCTGGTCTGGGCTTCGCTCGGATTGGCCAAATGCGAAGTGATCGCCGGCCAGCCGGCAAAGGCCAGAAGCATGGTCGAAACCTTGCTGGCCAAACATACCCAATACATTGAAGCTTACGATTTGCTGGCGCAGGTTGCCGAAAGCACCGGCAACAGCGATGTCGCGCTGGATGCGTTGAGCCGTTCGGCGCGCATCATTCCCTCGGCGCCGCGCAGTCGCCTGGTGGGCGATGCGGCCTATCGGGTCGGCGATCTGGCGCAGGCCGAAGAAGCCTTTTCGCAAGCGGTGAAACTGAGCAAGGGATCGATGACAGGGCAAGCCTCCGATCTGATTTCTCTGGCGCAGGTCTATGTCGATAGCGGCAATGCAGATGCGGCGCTGCAGGTGTTTACCGGTGTGCCGCGCAGGTATGTCGAAGCGCCGCAGTTTATTGCTGCGCAGGCTGCGATGCAGGCGCAGGCGTATGCCAAACTGGGCGATCTCGCGCAGGCCAAGCAAGCATTTTCGGTGGCGATGGAACACGCCGGCGAAACGGGTGAAACAGGCCAAACAGGCCGCAGCGACAGCGCTACGCTGGGCTTGGCCAGAGCCGCGTTTGCGGTCGGGCAGGACGATTACGCCGCAGAGCTGATTGCCGACGCGATCAAATCGGATCACGAAAACCGGTTCCTGGTGGCGCAGGCCAGGCGCGTGCTCAGCGATGCCGGCAAGGAGGAATTGATCGCGGAGCTGATCGACCGGCCAATGAACGAATGCTTGGCGGTGATCGCCGAGGCCAATGCGCTCATGCGCGGGGCGCAATTCGAAGCCTCGCTGAGCAAGCTGGAAGAAGCCTTGGACAACATGCCGCAAAATACCGGCGTGTTGATGGCGGCAGCGCAGATTTATTTGTTGTGGATGAGTCAGAAAGGCGTGAATCAGGAATACGTCACACGCGTCAACGGCTATCTGGCTAAATTGGAGCAACTGATACCGGGTAACGAACGGGTCGCCAAAATGCATCTTTTCTTGCAACGCATACTAGAAAAGAGCTAAGCATGGATTCCAAGCTGTCCGCAATGATTGTGCATGATATTAAAAATGCCTTGGCAATATTGGAAGGCGAGCTACGTCAATTGACGGACGCACCGGATCGCACCCGGGCCGGGCACGCGCATACGATCTGTCTGAATCTGCAGGATAAGCTGGTCGGTTTCCTGACCTTGTATAAAGCGTCGTCGCAGGGTTTGGTGGCGCAGATTGATGCGGTTTCGCCGATCGATTTTCTGACGATGCTGATCGACCAATTGAGCATCGGTAAATCCGGTATCGCGCTGTCGCTCAGTGCGACGCCGATGCCGGTGGTCGCATTTTTCGATGAGCACTTGGTAACGCTGGCGCTGGAAGCGGCCTTGCGTAATGCGATGCGGTTTGCGTTGTCCAGAATTGAGATCGGCTGCGTTCAGCGCGATGGCTTTCTGGTGTTTTCCATTCAGGACGATGGCCCCGGCGTAGGCGCCAAGGAAAAAATCGCTTCCACCGGACTCGGCATGCACCTATGCAAGGTCATCGCTGAGGCGCATATCAAAGACGAAAACAGCGGCATTGCGGTGTTGCGCAATAGCGCCGGCGGCGGTGCGCTGTTCGAACTGTGTCTGCCTTAATGGTGTTCTTTACTTACGCAAATTTTAGGATGGTGATTGCCTCTTCGCTCAGGCCGCCGTGGCCTTCCCCAGGTCGACAGGGCCTTTTACGCCCCGGGGAAGGCCACGGCGGCCTGAGCGAAGAGGCACTTCGGCGCCTGCTCAACTAATCGGATTAGAGCGCAGCCCGCTATTTCAACGGCTCAATATGCCAGATATTCTCCGCATAATCGGCGATGGTGCGATCCGATGAAAACGGTCCCATGCCGGCGACATTGATCATCGCCTTGCGATGCCATTCGTCGGACTCGTGGTACTGCGCATCGACTCGATCCTGCATGGCCACGTAGCTGGCATAGTCGGCCAATAACAGATAGCGATCGCCGAAGTTGACCAAGGTGTCGAAAATCGTGTGAAAACGGTTCGGCTCATCGGGCGAAAACAGCCCGCCATGAATCTGGTCGAGCACCCTCTTCAACGCTATGTTGGTGGCATAAATCTGCTGCGGTTGATAACCATGCGCCCTGATTAATTCAACTTCCTGCGCGGTATGGCCGAAGATGAAAATATTTTCGTTGCCGACCTGATCCTGAATTTCGACATTGGCGCCATCCAGCGTGCCGATGGTCAATGCACCGTTGAGACTCAACTTCATATTGCCGGTGCCGGATGCTTCAGTGCCGGCCAGCGAAATCTGTTCCGACAAATCGGCTGCAGGAATAATCAACTCAGCCACGCTGACGCCGTAATTCGGTATGAACACCACTTTCAGGCGGTCGCCGACGCGTGGATCGTTATTGATGACGTAGGCGACGTCGTTGATTAGGCGGATGATGGTCTTGGCCATGTGATACGCCGATGCGGCCTTGCCGGAGAAGATCACCGTGCGCGGGACGGTGTTCCCGTCCGGATGGTCGATGATGCGGTTGTAGCGCGTAATCACATGCAGCACATTGAGCAACTGGCGTTTGTATTCGTGGAAGCGCTTGACTTGCACATCGAACAGCGAGGCGGTGTTGATCTCGATGCCGTGACGACGCTGGATCCAGTTTGCCAGCCGTAGCTTGTTTTGTTGCTTGGCATGGCGAAACGCATCAACAACAGCAGCGTCGCCGGTGAATTCCTTTAACGCCGCAAGACGCTCCAGATCGTGCCGCCAGTCCGGTCCGATTTTAGAATCGATCAACGCCGACAAGGTTGGATTGGCTTGCGACAGCCAGCGCCGCGGCGTGATGCCGTTGGTTTTGTTATTGAAGCGTTCCGGGAAAATTTCTTCGAAATCCTTGAAAATCGATTGCCGCATCAATTCGGTATGCAGCTTCGACACGCCATTGATGCTGTGGCTGGCGACGACGGCCAGATACGCCATGCGCACCTTGCGTTCGCTGCTTTCCTCCACCAGCGACAGACTGCGCATGCGTTCGATATTGAAGCCGAAGGTTTCGTTGACGCTTGCCAGAAATTCGGCATTGATCAGGAAAATGATATTCAGATGGCGCGGCAACACCGCGCTGAGCATATCGACCGGCCAGGTTTCCAGCGCTTCAAGCATCAGGGTGTGATTGGTGTACGAAAATATTTTCTGCGCCAGCCCCCAGGCCCGTTCCCATTCCATGTCGTGTTCGTCGATCAGAATGCGCAGCAGCTCGGGCACCGCCAGCACCGGATGCGTATCGTTGAGATGAATGGCGACGCTATCGGCCAGCAGATCGAAATTACCGTGCTTGCGCAGATAGCGCCGGATCAGATCCTGCAGACTGGCGGAAACAAAGAAATATTCTTGATGCAAACGCAGTTGCCGCCCCGATAAGGTGGTGTCGTCGGGATACAGCACCCGGGTGACGTTTTCGGACTTATTTTTTTGCGATACCGCCTCCAGATAATTGCCCTGGTTGAATGCGGAGAGATCGATTTCAGCAGTTGCTTTGGCGGACCATAAACGCAGCGTATTGGCGTTGGTGGTTGCATAACCGGGAATGATGGTGTCATAGGCCGTGGCCAGCACGTCATGCGAGCCGACCCAGTGCGGTTTGCCGTCGATATGTTCGATGTGGCCGCCGAAGCGCACGCGGTATTGCACCTCCGGCCGCGGAAATTCCCATGGATTGCCGCCCGCCAGCCAGTAATCCGGGCGCTCTATTTGCATGCCGTCGACGATCTGTTGGCAGAACATGCCGTAGTCGTAGCGGATGCCGTAACCCATGCCGGTAATACCCAGCGTGGCCATCGAATCCAGAAAGCAGGCCGCCAACCGGCCCAGGCCGCCGTTGCCCAGCGCGGCGTCCGGCTCGACATTGACGATCTCTTCCATCTCGACATCCAGTTCCGACAGCGCCGTTTTCATTTCGTCATAAATACCCAGCGCCAGCAGTGCATTGGTAAAGGTGCGTCCGATCAGAAATTCCATCGACAAGTAATAGACCCGCTTCGGCCCCTGCTCATCGTAGGCGCGGTTGGTCTGCATCCAGCGTTCGACCAGGCGATCGCGCACCGCCAGTTCAGCCGCGCGCAGCCAGTCTTCGGCATGCGCGGTCGAAGGGTCTTTGCCGACCGAATAGACCAATTTATTTGAAATTGACGTTCTAATACCCTCCACGTCGTTACGGCGTGGACTTTTGTCGAAATCACTCATATCAAGGCACCAGTTGCGCATCCATCGTAATTTCCGCCTTCAGTAATTTGGATACTGGGCAGCCGGCCTTGGCTTTGCCTGCCAAGTCGTCGAACTGGGCTTTATTGGCGCCGGGAATTTTGGCCGCGACGGTCAGATGGATGGTGGTGATTTCAAAACCGCTATCCAGCTTTTCGAGCGTGACGTCGGCCTGCGTCTCGATGCTTTCCGCTGTCAGACCGGCTTCGCCCAAGATCATCGAGAGCGCCATCGAAAAACAGCCGGCGTGCGCCGCGCCGATCAATTCTTCGGGATTGGTGCCCTTGCCATTTTCAAAACGCGCCTTGAAACCGTAGGGTGCGTGGTCGAGTACGCCGCTTTCAGTGGAAATGGCGCCGCTGCCGTCTTTCAGGCTGCCCTTCCAGATTGCCGATGCTTTTTTGAGCATAATCAACTCCTTTGAATGTATATGGATGTATTTGACAGTAAATTGGACGACGTTGATGAATTCAACGATCGTAAATTACTGTTTGCCGGCCGACGTATCGGTCACGTCAAGAATGTTCTGACGACGGCATTGACGAAAGATTCAATAAGGATTGAATTCGGGGGAATTTTTTTGGCGGCTCACGCCGCAGCCTCTAGCTGGTCAGCTGACGCAGATGTTGTTCGATTTCAAATATATGCGGGTCTTCCTGGCCAAGCTGGCGTAGCGCGTTGGCCAGCTCGGTCAGATAATCCCGATTGCGCCCGCTCGGTCCGACCGCGGTGGCGATTTGCCGTGCGATCTCGCGCTCCGGCGCGGGCCCTAAAAACGCAGCATTGTCTGCATCGGCGATATACAGCAAACCTGGCTCGCGCATGCCGTCTTCAAAAATGATATCGGTGCTGAGCCGCAGATAGCCGTTTTTTTCACGATAGTCGAGATGATCGAATACTTCCGGCGTAATCAGATACGCCATGCCCGCACAGACGGCATCGGCCTGCGGCGTCAGGGTGAGCACGCGTCCCGGCGCAGAGGGCGTGCCGCGATGGTCATGCGAGCCTTGCCAGAAGCGCCGGCTCCAGCC
>DATMOE010000336.1:0-10725 GCA_035568435.1 Herbaspirillum sp.
GCGGCCTTGCGCGATCAGTTGCAGGGCTTGCTGATGCAGCTAAATGAGCAGCCAAACGCGCCAAGCAATACGCCTGCGCCGCAAATCGAATGGCTGGCATCGCAGGCCGCATTGGGCGGCATACAGAACAAATATTTGCAACCGACGCAATTGGGTTGCGACCGGTTCGCAGCAGCGATTGCCGCGCATGCCTTGTTTCCCGATCAGGCGCTGCTGGTGGCGACTTGCGGCACGGCGACGACGATCGATGCAATCACGCCGGATGGCGCGTTTATCGGCGGGATGATATTGCCCGGTCTTGGCCTGATGGCGACTTCACTGGCGCTCAATACGGCGCAATTGCCGCAGATAGAGGCCATTAATGCGGCCGCGGCATTGTTTGCGGACAACACCGAACAGGCGATTGTCTCCGGTTGTATTGCGGCGCAGACCGGCGCGATCGAACGCGCGGTGCGCCAGCATAGAAAGCAGTATGCCGATGTCCGTTGCATTCTGACCGGCGGCGCTGGCGTTTATCTGACTTCCCATCTGGCCGAACCGCATGAAAGGCTGGATAATCTGGTGCTGATCGGCTTGCATGTGCTGGCCATGACCTAACCTCCGACTTTTCATCATTCATGCTGAAAATTTTCTTCTGGCTCTTGGTGGCGATTAACAGCGCATTGTTTGCGCTGGGCCAAGGCTTGCTGGAAAAACAGCCGGTGCAGCGTAACGAGCCGCAACGCTTGGCGCAGCAACTTCACCCGGAACAATTGGTGTTGTCGCCGACGCCGACTGTCGCGGCCCCAGTCAAACCTGCTGCACCGGCCGTGACTGCGGTGGCCATTGCGCAGCCGGCAACGCCGACGCCGACGATAACACCTGCTCCCGTTCCCGCTGTTGCATTACCGGTGTTGGCGGCAACAACGCCAACACCCGTTTCGACGCCGGCAACCGCACCCGCGCCGGCCGTCAAACCATCCCCCCCCGCTCCCACCGCAGCACCGGACGCGCATTTACTGGCCTGCGTTGAAATCGGCAATTTCGATCCGAGCGAAGCGAAGTCGTTTCGCGTCCGGCTGGCTGCTGCCAAACTGAGCGCGCAGCCGATGCAACGCCCTGTGCAGGAAGTCGCCAGTTACATGGTGTTTATCGCTGCCGAAGACGGCCGCGATGGCGCCAATCGCAGGGGGGCTGAATTGCACCGTCTGGGTTTAAACGATTTTTACATCCTGCCGGATTCTTCGCCGCGACCTAATGCCATCTCGCTCGGGCTGTTCAAGACCGAAGCGGCGGCCAAAACCTATGTCGGGCAACTCATTGCCAAGGGCGTGCGCAGTGCAAACATCGCCGAACGCACCGCCAGCAGCAATAAAGTCGCCTTCCGCCTGCACGACCTCAACGCGGCCGATCAAGCCGGTTTTGCTGCGCTGGTATCGGCATTCCCCAATCAATCGCGGCGCGACTGCAACGGTTGAGCGCCAGGGAAGTAACGGAATCATACAAGCCGTTCAGCCAACGATGCTTTCGATGTAAAATCGCGCATCCCAACCTTCCTACTCCTCTTTCCACAGGACCTGTGACATGACAGATTTGACCGACCTCGCCCACGTTGCGCCGCAGATTAAAGCGGAGATTCTGGCAGAAGCACTGCCGTATATCCGTAAGTTCCACGGCAAAACCATCGTCGTCAAATACGGCGGCAATGCGATGACGGAAGAACATCTGAAACACGGTTTTGCACGCGATGTGATTTTGCTCAAACTGGTCGGCATGAATCCGGTGGTGGTACACGGCGGCGGTCCGCAAATCGACAATGCACTCAAGAAAATCGGCAAGAAGGGCGCCTTCGTGCAGGGCATGCGCATTACCGACGAAGAAACCATGGAAGTGGTGGAATGGGTGCTGGGCGGCGAAGTGCAGCAGGATATCGTGATGCTGATCAATCACTACGGCGGCCACGCGGTGGGCTTGACCGGCAAGGATGGCGGTTTGATCCGCGCCCGTAAAATGCTCATGCCGGACCGCGAACATCCGGGCGAATTTCTGGACATCGGCTTTGTCGGCGAAATCGAAGCCATCAATCCGGCGGTCGTCAAAGCGCTGCAGGACGATGCGTTTATTCCGATTATTTCACCGATCGGTTTCGGCGCCGACGGTCAGGCGTACAACATCAATGCAGACGTGGTTGCGGGAAAAATCGCAGAAATCCTGCACGCCGAAAAATTGATCATGATGACCAATATTGCCGGCGTGCAGGACAAGCAGGGCAATTTGCTGACCGATTTGTCGGCGCGCGAGATCGACGATATGTTTGCCGACGGTACGATTTCGGGCGGCATGCTGCCGAAAATTTCATCGGCGCTGGAAGCGGCCAAATCGGGCGTCAATACGGTGCACATCATCGATGGCCGGATCGAGCATTCTTTGTTGCTCGAAGTGTTAACCGAACAGGCATTCGGCACCATGATCCGTTCGCATTAACACAACGTGGCAAACGCAACGCCGCTCTGGCTATTCGATCTCGATAACACGCTGCATAACGCGTCGCACGCCATTTTTCCGGCGATCAACGTGAATATGAACGGCTATATTGCGCAAGTACTGCAGCAAGCCGGGCTGGCCAGCGATGTCGATTCGGTCAGTGCGCTGCGTCAGCAATACTGGCAGCGCTATGGTGCGACGCTGGCGGGCATGATGCGCCATCATGCGGTGCGCGCAGAAGATTTTTTGCGGGAAGCGCATCGCTTCGATAATCTGGCGCAGATGATCCGCGCCGAACGCGGTCTGGTGCATTTGCTCAAGCGTTTGCCCGGCCGCAAAATCCTGCTCACCAATGCGCCCCAAGCGTATGCCAACAGCGTGCTGCGCCATCTCGGCCTGCATCGGCATTTCGCCCGGCACATCTCGATCGAATCCATGCAAGTGCACGGCCAGTTGCGTCCCAAGCCTTCGCGGCAGTTTTTGCGCAAGTTGCTGGCGACCCAGCGGATTGCGGCGCGGCGTTGCATTTTGGTGGAGGATACGGTCGAGAATCTGAAAGCGGCCAAGCAGCTCGGCATGCGCACGGCCTGGATGACCGGTTATTTGCGCCTCACGCCGCCGGTGACCGGCATGATGCAGCAAGCGCTCCGGCTGGCGCGCCGGCCGGCTTATGTCGATTTTAAAGTGGGATCGCTGCATCGACTTGCGCGCAGCGTTGCGCGTTAGTTAGTCAATCAGTCCGGTGCGCTGTGGGCGCAGTCTGCGCACAAGCCTTTGATGGTCAGCTCCACTTCGTGGCCCTGAAACCCCTTGCCTAATGTTTTTTCGAGCGCGTGTTGCAGTTGCAACGCCGCGGATTTGCGGTCGTCGGTGGCCGGTAGCACGCTGCTGAGGAACGTCGCATCGGCGGTATCGTCGAGGCAGAACACCCTGGCGCAATGGGTGCATTTGAAATGGCCATGCTGATGCTGGGCTTGCTGTTTGCGATGCTGATGGCCGCTACCATCCGGGTGTTCGTGATGTTCGGCGCCGGCGCTATAGCGGAAGATGCGATCGTCGATGGCAATCTTGTGCGCCAATCCGGCCTCGGTCAGGCAGTCCAGCGCGCGATACAGCGTGACCCGATCCATTTCGGTGAAGGTATCCTGAATGTCCTGATGCGAGAGGGCGGCGCGGGTGGTCAACAGCGTACTCAACACATTGGTTCTGGCCGCCGTCACGCGTACCGAGGCGTCGCGCAGCAGCAATTCGGCATAGGCGCGGGCGTCGCTGATGTCCGGTGTGGACGAGGCGGCTGGCTTACTGGGAGTGGATTTGATTGTCATGGATAACGATTATGCCGTATTTCGGCGACCCCTTGCTGCACTTACGCAGCCTTCCTATTTTGGATCGATTTTTTTTGCGCGCGGATGGGCCGCATCGTAGACTTGTGCCAGTCGCTGGAAGTCCAGCGAGGTGTAGACCTGGGTTGCGGTGATCGAGGCGTGGCCGAGCATCTCTTGCACGGCGCGCAAATCGCCCGAACCTTGCAGCATGTGTGAGGCAAACGAGTGCCGCAATACGTGCGGATGGATGTTGCTGGGAATGCCCAGTGCTTGCCCGTGCGCTTTCAGGCGCAGCTGCAGTACGCGTGGCGACATGCGGCTGCCGCGTTCGCTCAGAAATAAGGCGCTTGCGTGCTGCGGCTGGTCGGCTTTGACCAGCGTCTCGCGTATCGCAAGCCATTGGTGAATTGCTTGCAGGGCCGGTGCGCCGACGGGGACGCGGCGCATTTTATTGCCTTTGCCGGTCACGGTAACTTCAGCGGTATCGAAATCGATCCAGCCCGATGAGGTGTGGCCGGGGCTGCTTATGTAACGCACATCCAATCCACTCAATTCGGCCACGCGCAGGCCGCTGGAATACAGTAATTCGAACATGGCGCGATTGCATAATTGCATGGCGCTAGCGCTATCTTTGAGCGGATTGGCGCCCGATACCACGGCAATCGCATCGTCGGCCGCCAGTGCCTTGGGCAGCGGGCGGGCGCGTTTGGGCGCTTTGACGCCGTCGACCGGATTGGATTTGAGTTCGATCTGTTCCGACAGCCACGCATAGAAACCGCGCCAGGCGGAAAGTTTGCGGGCAATCGAGCGCGGATTGAGACCTTTGGCGTGTAGTTGTGCCGCAAATTTTCGGATATGGGCGTGGCTGACGATGGCGTAGGGGGGCTGGCCGGCCTGTGGATCGTGTTCGTGTGTTGGCAGGGTTTGCACCAGCGCCGTCAGCTCTTGCAGATCGCGGGCGTAATTACTGACGGTGTGCGGCGAGAGCTGGCGTTGTTCGGTCAGATTGGCGAGATAGCGCCCGATGGGGTTGGCGGCGCCGGTGGCAGCGGTAGCCGCGGTAGCCGCAGTGGCATCGGGCGCGGCGGCGTTCACATCAGCCGCGCAGGCTGTTGAGCGCAGCGCTTGCTGTGGCGGCAATTCTGGACAGGAAGTCGGTGGCCATCTCGGCGCTGAAACGGTGCGCATCGTCCGAGCCGAGCACCAGCAAACCGAAGGCCTGGGCCGAGGCTTCGCTGCGCAGCGGTAGAATCGCGATGGATTGCACGGCGCCGGGTTCGGCCAGCCAGAGGGCGGCTTCAAAATCGTTGTTCGGGCCGCAAAACGGCGCGCTCAGACCGTCTGCGAAGAGATGCGCGTCTGCCGAGGTCGGGGCGGCGTACCAGGCGTCGGTATGATCGGCGCCGAGTTGCCACAGGCGCAGCGTGACTTGCGGCACATTGAAAACCGTTTGCAGGCCATCGATCAGCACGCGCGGCAATTCCTGCTCGTTGCGGACTGCCAGCAAGGCGCGCGTCCAAGATTGAAACTTGTTCGCGATTTCATCGTTTTCATGCGCGATGCGCAATAGATCGGCCATGTGCAGATCCTGGATTTTGATCTTTTCGCGCAGGATTTCCATTTGCCGTTCCTGCAGCGAAATGGCGCGTCCCAGCACCGGACTGGTCAGTTTGATCCGGCCCAGCAGTTCGGCATGCTCTTCGAAGAAATGCGGGTGATCGAACAGATAATCGACGACAAGGTTGGAGTCCAGAAGTACGGTCATTTGGCGGCTATGGTTTGTGGATAAGGAAATACGGAAAATACGGTGAATACCGGATTGCTGCCAGATTATGTCTGCTAAGCCCGGCGCTTGCAACTATGGATGATGCGCTGAAAGTGAATCGGGCTTACATGGTTGCCCATGTAAGCCCGATTATTTCAGATCAAGTTTTAATTTCCGGCATAGTCTGCCGGTCATCAAGCCTTAATTAGAATGTGTGACGGATACCAACGCCCATGCCGTAAGCAGAACCGGCATTGAGGTTACCTGGGTTACCGGTTCCGACGGTGCCGGAGATAGCCAGAGGATTAGCGACATCCGATGTACGTACGTATGTTGCAACTGCATACAGATCAGTACGCTTCGACAGGAAGTAGTCAGTACCAATGAATGCTTGGTTCAGACGGCCTTGTGGCGTGCCGTTGTTGAAGCTGACGTTAGTGTGCGCCAGACCGGTCAACAATTTCAGCGATGCTGTCAGGTTGTGGTTGTAACCGATTTCAAAGATATCCAGTTTGTTGTTGGCGCTTCCCGAACCGTAAGAACCGGTGTTGAATGTTTGGGAAGTAGTTGCAGTAGCTGAAGGCGTCAATGGCAGCATATTTACGCGCGACCAGTTACCGTACAGTTTGCCGAAACCGAAGTCGTAGCTAGCACCCAAAGTGAACGTCTTGGTTGCTGTTTGGCCCATGCTGGTGCTTGTGGAAGTCAGGCCATCAGCACTAGCTGTTACGTTGTTGATCAAGTTGCGGTCAGCAGGTGTCAAGCCAACTTTACTTTGGTAGTAATCACCACCGAAAGCCAGAGGACCGTTGTCGTATTTCAGGCCGGCTGCATAAACTGAACCAGCGCTACCGCCACCAGCTTGTTGGCCCAGACCGTACATGACGCCACCGTTCAGACCGTTCATTGACGGCATGTCGTAACGGATCGAGTTGTTGGTGCGATCACCTTGCAGACGGGCTTGTTTATTGCCGTCGACAGTGGAGAAGTTGGTTACGTAACCAGCGTGCGAAAATGTGTTCATACCGCCGGCTGTGCCGGAGTAAGCGAAGTCAGTTTGACGACCGATGTTGACCGAACCGAAGCCACCCGACAGACCGACTGTCGATGTACGGCCGAAGAATGTGGTGGAGCCAGCATCTTGTTGAGCGCCAGAGCCGTTATTGGCATTGAAGCCCATTTCCAACACGAAGTTGGCTTTCAGGCCGCCGCCCAGATCTTCCGAACCCTTGAAGCCCAAACGCGAACCGGACAATTCGCCGGAATTCACCGAAAACAAGCCGTTGTTATGCGCGCCTGCTTTGTTTTGGTAGAAAACGCCCATATCAACGATACCGTAGATGGTGACCGATGTTTGCGCTTGTGCAGCTGCTGCGAACGAGCCCAATACAGCTAGAGCGAGTAGTGATTTTTTCATTGGATGACATCCTTCTATAAAAATAGTCTTGAGGATCCGTGTTTCTGGTCGGATGTCAGAACCTTACGTCGTCTCTTATGGGTATGCCTAAGGGTTCGTTAGCTGACGCACAAAAAACTTGTCAAAATGGAGATTCACCGCGGAAGCCGTTGTTTTTTTCTGACAATCTGGCGCTGTGCTTACCTATTGTTACAAGTGTGTGACAAGCAGCGCTTTATGCTGCCTCTCAGCATTAGGAGTGTTGTATGAATAATGCATATTGGCCTCTGAAAAACCATTTTTAAAAATCAACTTGGTTATTTAAGCAATAATTAGTTCTTCCGAATCGAATTAGGGTCGTATGGCAAATCGAGAGGATCTCGCAATTATTCGCGCCGCCAGAGCTGGACAGGCGAAAGCGCAACTGGCGTTGGGCAAGCGTTATTTAACCGGCGGCAGCGGTTTGCCGCAAAGTCTGCCGACAGCGATGCATTGGCTGGAGCGTGCCGCTCGTGCCGATCAGGCCGAGGCTTGGTCGCTGATCGGCGCGCACATTCCTTATGAGTTGGCCACGCAGGCTGCCGATGTGGTGTCGTTTTCCACATGGTACGAGCGTGCGTTCGAGCAGGGTGTGATCGAGGCCGGTCTGATATTTGCCAAGCTGGTGCTGACGCAAACGTCGCTGCAGCAAATAGATGGTTTGTATGACAAGGCCATCAGGATGTTGGAGGCCGCGGCCGAATCGGGCGCGGCCGAAGCACAATGGCTGCTGGCGCAACATGACGGCAAAGCATCGACGGCAAAGACGTTATCGCTTGCGGCGTATGGCGCTACCGCACAGCCACTGCACTCCGGGCAGGTGTGGGCCGAACGTGCTGCCGATGCCGGCATTGCGCAGGCGCAGTATTTATTGGCTAATGCCGCCTGGGATAACACGGATCGGGGCGCTTATCTGCATCGGGCCTTGCCGTTGGCGCGCGCGCTGCGTGCGCAATACGCAACGCAGATTGGGCAATTGAATGCGCCGTCGCCGGCGCTGGCGCAGGAGCTGGGCAGCGATAAGCTGCTGCTGTTATCGCGTTGTTGCGAAGCGCTGCTGCAGACGATCGATTATGACCCGGACGAAGTGCAACAGTTTTGGGAATTGGCGGCCTACGCCGACGATAAGCAGGCGCAATTTGCATTGGGTTTGTCGTATGCGCGCATGCGGGCCGATGGTGCGCGTTCGGCCATTGGCAATGGTTCGGCGCATTATAAGAAGGCGGTGCGCTGGCTGACATTGGCGGGCGAAGGCGGGCTCGCCGATGCCTGGTATGCATTGTCGCGAATATTTTTGAAGCCGGAGTTTTCGCAACGCAGTTTGGCCGATGCGCAGTTTCATCTGGAGTGCGCCGCAGAGATGGGGCACGCTGCGGCGCAACTGGAGTGCGGCATCAGTGCATGGCGTAACCGCCGCGACGATGTATCGAACGATGTGCGCGCCGTCTATTGGCTGCAAAAGGCCGCGTGCCAGGGAAATAGGGAGGCCATGACCTTATTGGCCAAGATTACCGATGCGGTGGCGCCCGTGGCATGGGCGGAACAGGCTCAGCGGCAACTGACGCGGGCCATTATCAATGCTTATCCGTTTCTCGCCGCGCGCATCGAGCTGGCCGTGTTATTCGGCTTGGCGCAGGCGGAAGCCTTGTTGATCGATATCAATGATGCCGATCGCGGCCATTGTCTGGTGGTGGATATCCGGGCGCAATATGCGCGCAGCAAACGCCGCTTGATTCCTGTGGACCACGGCGAGCAGCGCGCTGCGTTGCATCGCATTGGCCGATTGTTTGAAGATGTCGATTGCAGCATCAACGGGCTGGAGGGTAATTACCGGCAGCGTTTGTACCGTCTGAAGACGGTGCTGCCGCAGAACGTATCGGATACGGATGCTGAAGATGAGGCGGTATTGGCGGATTAAGGATGCACGTTAAATTTCGATCTCGCCTTCGAATACCGTAACGGCAGGCCCGGTCATTTTGACGGTTTGCCCGTTGCCGGCCCAGGCAATGCTCAGCACGCCGCCATGGGTTTGCACGGCGACCGGTGAGTCCAGCAGGCCTTGCCGGATGCCGGCCACGACCGCGGCGCAGGCGCCGGTGCCGCATGCCAGCGTTTCGCCCGCGCCTCTTTCAAATACGCGCAGCTTGATGTGATGGCGATCGACGATCTGCATGAAGCCGGCATTGACCCGTTTCGGAAAGCGCGGATGGTGTTCAATAACAGGGCCGTCCGCCGCTACCGGCGCTTGCTCGGTATTTTCCACAATCTGCACAGCGTGCGGATTACCCATCGATAGCACTGAAAACAGCACTGTTTTGCCGTTGATTTCCAGCGGCCATAGGGTATCGCCGCCATGGGTTTTGGCGGCTAGTCCGGCATTGTCGAACGGCACTTGCGACGGCTGCAAAACCGGGGCGCCCATATCCACCGTAACGCCGCCATCGGCCTGCAGCGCCGGCTCGATGATGCCGGCCAGGGTTTCCACGCGAATAAGCTGTTTATCGGTTAAACCTTTTTCGCTGACAAAACGCGCAAATGCGCGCGCGCCGTTGCCGCATTGCTCAACCTCGCCGCCGTCGGCGTTATAAATGCGATAGCGGAAATCGACACCGGCCAGACGCGTAGCTTCAACCACCAGCATCTGATCGGCGCCCACGCCGAAGCGGCGATCCGCGATTTTCTTCCATTGCGCCGGGGTGAAAGAGATGGCCTGACTGATGGCATCGATGACGACAAAATCATTGCCGGCGCCGTGCATTTTGGTAAATTTGATTTTCATGCGCCGATTATAAATCAGTGTCTTCTTTGCCTGCCGCGTAGTGATCCGATAGGCCGGGCGGGCGCGTTTTGAAGCGCTTGTGGGTCCAGAAATATTCGGCCGGGCTGGCTTTTACCTGGTCTTCGATGAATGCATTCATGCGACGCGTGGCTTCGGTAATGTCCGGGCCGGGGAAGTTTTCCCATGCCGGATAAAAAGTGACGCGCCAGCCCTGGTAGTTCGGTAGATAACGGGCGATGACCGGTATGACATTGGCGCCGGTAGCCGCGGTGATGCGCGCAGGCGCCGTCAGGGTGGCGGCGGGAATGCCGAAGAAGGGTACGAATTCGGAATCTCTGAGGCCGAAATCCATATCGGGCAGCATGATGAAGGGCTTGCCTTCGCGCATCGCACGGATGATCGGCTTGACGCCCTGGGCGCGGGTCAGCAGCGTGACCGGACGGAAACGCGAACGGCCTTTTAATAAGGCATCGTCGACGACTTTGTTTTGTTGCCGCGTGTAAATCGTGCAGACCGACAGTTCGGAGTTCAGCACCAGCGCAATCCCCGGGATTTCCAGGCAGACGAAGTGCGGACATAGCAAAATGGCGGGCCCGCCGCGCAATAATTCGAGCGGAATATCGCCATCGATTTTGATCAGTTTCTTCAGGCGCGCTTCGGAAGCCCACCACAATATCCCGCGCTCCAATGCGCTGCGTGCATAGGCCTGAAAATGTTGCCGGGCGATCTCGATCCTGGACGCTTCGTCGAGTTCTGGAAAGCACAGGCGCAGGTTGATCAGACTAATGCGGCGGCGCGGCTTCATGATGATGAACAGTAGCGATCCCAGCGCTTCGCCCAGCCGTCCGAGTAGCGGCAGCGGCAGCCAGTGCAGCAGCCAGATGGCTGCAATCAGCACCCTCATGCGCCGTCTCCGTCGGCCGTTTCTGTTTCTGCAAGCGGAGCCGGCATCACCCCG
>DATMOE010000337.1:0-2397 GCA_035568435.1 Herbaspirillum sp.
ACGTCGGCTTGAGACCTGCTATTTTAACCTGCTTGTTACACTTGTTCAATGCGCAATCTCATCTAAAAAGATATTTGCAGGATAAATTTATTTCGGAATTTGATTCGACTGACCTTGCGACTCAGATGCCGGCGCCGCAGCAGGTGCCGGTGCAGGCGCCGACGGCGTAGAAGCAGCAGGCGGTGCGATCATGCTCGCTGGCGACAATCGGTCCATCACGCCACCGCTGATGGTGGAACGATGGTTACCCATATACGCCAGTGCGAGCGTTGCCGCAAAAAATACGGCCGCGGCGGCGCCGGTCGATTTCGACAGGAAATTAGAAGATCCTGTAGCGCCGAACAAACTGCCCGATGCACCCGAACCGAAAGCAGCGCCCATATCGGCGCCTTTACCATGCTGTAATAAAACCAGACCAATGATCGTCAGCGCAGACAGCACCTGAATGACGATAACGACGGTAAAAATAGTGTTCATTTAATTAATACTTTCCAATTTTTGTTAATTCTAATTCAATTCGGGAAAACCCATTGTCCGGCATTGTTATACCGCTTTGCCAGCTTAGTTTTGCAGCAGCCTCTTATCGACGGATCTACGCTGCGGCACGAACGATCGCCAGGAAATCGGCCGCTTTCAGTGCTGCGCCGCCAATCAGGCCACCATCAATATCAGGCATCGCGAGTAACTCTTTCGCGTTATCCGGCTTCATGCTGCCACCATATAAAATCTGCACCTTCGCTGCAGCGTTGGCACTGACAGCGGCCAGCTTGCTACGCAAAAATGCATGTACATCCTGGGCCATTTGCGGCGTAGCCGTTTTGCCGGTACCTATCGCCCAGACCGGTTCGTAAGCTACCACCATACGTAATACTTCTGCCTCAGACAGCAGCGCCAGCACGGCGTCCAATTGACGACCAACCACTGCTTCAGTCCGATCTGCTTCGCGTTCGACCAGCGTTTCGCCGACACACACCAACGGCGTCAGACCAGCCTGTAAAGCGCTCAGCGTTTTTTTTGCAACCGTTTCATCGGATTCTGCATGATATGCGCGACGCTCCGAATGCCCCACAATCACATAGCGCGCGCCGAACTCCAGCAGCATCGACGCGGCGATTTCGCCGGTATAGGCGCCCGCGGCGTGCATCGACATATCCTGCGCGCCCCAAGCCACCGGCGACCCAGACAATACCGACTGTACTTGCGCCAGATACGGCGCCGGCACACATACCGCCACATCGCAATTGCTCGCCGCAACCTGCGTCAGCGAGGCACGGATGTCGGCTAACAATGCGGCATTAAGAGCCAAACTGCCGTTCATTTTCCAGTTACCGACTACGAGTGTGCGACGCATATATGCCAAGGATTTTCAATAACCACGCATTCTATCTGCCGAGGCGAGCAGCGTCAAACCGGCATAGGGGGGATTTACCCTGAAACGCTCGAATTTCAAGGATTTATCACGATTTACATGAGCCGCTTCCTGAGAATCAAGTTCCGCGC
Source organism: Herbaspirillum sp. (assembly GCA_035568435.1). Taxonomy (GTDB): domain Bacteria; phylum Pseudomonadota; class Gammaproteobacteria; order Burkholderiales; family Burkholderiaceae_D; genus Herbaspirillum. The sequence goes on from DATMOE010000337.1 coordinate 1,501, forward strand.
CGGAAACGCGGCCTATTCACGCGACGAGCGCCGCTCGCGACCGGTTACGATCCGGGCATTGCGCTTGAAAGTCAGATATGCCCAGGCCCAATCTGTCATGACCGTCAGACGATTACGGAATCCGATCAGGAAATAGATGTGCACCAGAAGCCAGAACAGCCAGGCCGGATAACCGGAAAACTTGAGTCGGCCGATCATCACCACTGCTGCCTTGCGGCCGATCGTGGCCAGCGATCCCATGTCGTGATACCGAAACAGGCCTGTTGGCCGATGGTTGATCAGCGCTTGTATATTTTTCGCCGCCAGCACGCCCATCTGTTTGGCTGCCGGCGATACGCCCGGCACCGGTTGGCCATCCGACTGCACCGAAGCCAGATCGCCGATCACAAACACTTCAGGATGATCCGCAATCGATAGGTCTTGCTGCACCACCACCCTGCCCGCGCGATCCACTTCGGCGCCCAACGCACGGCCCAGTGGCGATGCGGCCACGCCAGCCGACCAGATCACTGTGGCAGTGGCTAAACGTTGCTCACCCTGTGCATCGCTGTAATTTACGCCTTCCGCATCGATCCCTGTCACTTTGCTGCCGGTGCGCACCTCAACGCCCAGCCGCTCCAATTGCAGACGCGCCTTTGCGGATAAATCGTCGGGATAAACGGATAACACCCGATCCGAACCTTCGAGCAAAACGACCCGCGCCTGATGCGGATCGATGCGTCGAAACTCGCCCTTCAGCGTGTGATGGGCAATTTCAATCAATGTACCGGCCATTTCAACGCCGGTGGGGCCGGCCCCGACGATGGCAAAGGTCAGTAGGGCCGCCTGCTTGACAGGATCGGACTGCCTTTCAGCATCTTCAAACGCCATCAGAATTTTGCTGCGAATGGTGAACGC
>DATMOE010000338.1:0-8195 GCA_035568435.1 Herbaspirillum sp.
ATACGCTCAGGGATGGCGACCTATCAGGAACTCAAAAACGACATTTTTCAGCAGAAGTAAACGTTCCCGACGCACCATCAACTGATTCCATAAGGTCCTTGATGGAAGATACCCGCTTCCTAGTTTTCGCCAGGATCTAGAAGAGCCGTCTCGCAAACTCGGCTAACGATTGTTCGGTTGTGCTTGTACATTTTTATTGCAAGACAATCGATTTCATTCTGATCACTGCGACATTATTGGACCCTCGAAAGCGAGCAGACCAAGACACTGAGTTAGTTAGATGGCCGATCAGAGATGATGCTGATTCCCGGAATCGAGTGGCGTCCAAACAGAAACGAATTGAGACGCAATCTAAAGAAATTTCTGAGAAGGCCGTTAGTGGCATTAGGGTTAATAGTAGAAATAATCAACGAGAGGAAACATGAATATCTTCATATCCAGTGGTGCCTTTTTTTATCTTCTTTTTGTTTTTTGTCTAGGCACTGCGATCTTGTGGAACTTAGCAAAGAAAGAAATAATTCCGCGACGAAGTCGTTTTCTCAGTGGATTGGGTCTTGTTTTTATAGGTATAACTGGTGCCGCTTATACCCTTGGTGTTCTGAAGCTTATGGATGTGCAAACTGATCTCAATCCTTCTATGGTGTCTCTGCGTTTCTCTATATCTATGTGTGGGCTATTGATTCAGTTCATGTTTGCCGCTGTTGGTGCAGGACTTATTACAAATTCGCTTATTTTGGAAAAATCTTCTAAGCGAGAAGTGAGTTAAGACAACCAAATATTGATAATGATCAAACCAAAATTAAGTTTATTTTATATAAATGGAAAAATTTATGAGCGCATACCAGGGAAGTGAAAAGTCGCAAACTGATGCAAGCTTATCAAACGAGGAAGTGGAAAAACCGGGCAGCCTTTGGTCACGATTAACAGAGGAAAATCAAACACCTAAACAAGCGGAAGAATACGTTAAGATGTTCTATGATTTTTTCAAGCACATGTCTACGCTAAGTGTAGGTTCGCTTGTCTTAGTTTCCACTATGGCTGAAAAATCTACCTTGGGTCACAAATTTACCCCGACCTTGATTTCTTCTCTTCTCTGTTTTTTTGGTTCGATTCTAGGTTCCCTTCTCGCTATGTCACAGCTTCCACGGCATGCCGCTGGTTCTAAAATGGCTTTACGTACGCATAATTCATTCTTGCTTGGGGGAATATTGAGTGCAGGATTGTTCGGGCTTGCTCTGTTTTTTTTAGAAATTCATCTCCTTTCTTGATAATAGGGATGAGGATACTATGAGGCACTGAGCACCCAGAATGGAGTGAAGGGCAACCTCGCGGATGGCCTAAATCAGGCCCCGCCCCAGTCCTCTGTCCAGAGATCAGGCTTCTCGCGCCGGAACTTCTCAATCAGTTCGATGCAGGCCTGGTGATCCATCACAATCACCTCGACGCCGTTCTCCCGCAGGAAATCGACGTTGCCGGCGGAATTCACTGTGTCTCCCACAACGACCCTGCCAATCTTAAACTGCACGATCGTCCCGGCGCACATCATGCATGGGCTAAGTGTCGTATACATGGTGGTGTTGCGCCGCGTTGCCATGCGGCCGGCGGCTCGCATGGCTGCCATCTCGCCGTGAATAATCGGGTTCCCTTCCTGGACGAGCATATTGTGTCCCTCTCCAAGGACATCGCCATTGTCGTCTACCAACACGGCGCCAATCGGGCAACCGCCTTCCTGGTAACTCTTCAAGGCATGCGTATACGCACGGTCCATGAAATAGCGGTGATCCATGTTCAAGCTCCTCGATAGCGCACTCAAGAACGCGACTGATCCAGCAATCGCCGGTCGCGTTTGGTCGGCCTTCCCTTCAGGCGGGAAGTAGGTTCATGGAATAATTTGCGTTGCTCGGCCTCGTGCTGGCGCCGGGAGATGCTCTCGGGCGTTTCCAGATATAGCGTTTGGGCCAGCGCCGCTGCGCCGCGTTTGTCCGACAGGATACTGACCGTCACCTGCCATTGCATGGCGCCGTTGTCGATCAGCAAGTTGTCGCCGATTTTCAGATTGCGGGAAGGTTTGGTGCGCTCGTCGTTCCAGCGCACCTTGCCGGACTCGATCGCATCGGCGGCCAGCGAACGCGTTTTGAAAAAACGCGCCGCCCATAGCCACTTATCGATGCGTACCGTTTCACTCATGACGCCACACGCCCTAACGATCTATCTATGGACGTTCCACCGCCAGCGCCACACCCATGCCGCCGCCGATACACAAGCTGGCCAGACCGCGTTTGGCGTCGCGCCGGACCATTTCGTGCAGCAAGGTCACCAGCACGCGGCAACCCGAGGCGCCGATCGGATGACCGATCGCAATCGCGCCGCCGTTGACGTTGATCTTGCTGACATCCCAGCCCATTTGCTTGTTCACAGCCAGCGCCTGCGCCGCAAACGCTTCATTGATTTCCATCAGATCGAGATCCTGCACAGTCCAGCCGGCTTTCTTCAGGCAAAGCTGCGATGCAGGCACCGGGCCCATACCCATGATGCTCGGATCGACACCGGCCGATGAATACGCTTTGATGGTTGCCAACGGTTTCAGACCGAGTTCCGCCGCCAGTTTGGCCGACATCAAGATCACCGCTGCCGCGCCGTCATTGATCCCGGAGGCATTGCCGGCGGTCACCGTGCCGGCTTTGTCGAAGGCGGGACGCAGGCTGCTGAGCATTTCCAGAGTGGTGCCGTGCTTGATGAATTCATCGCTATCGACAACGGTCGTGCCTTTCTTGGTGACGATGTCGAAAGGCAGGATTTCATCCTTGAATTTACCGGCCTTTTGCGCCGCTTCCGCCTTGTTTTGCGACTCCAGCGAAAACTGATCCTGTTGCTCGCGTGTAATTTCAAATTTCTTGGCGATATTTTCTGCGGTAATGCCCATGTGATACTGATTGTAGACATCCCACAGGCCATCGGTAATCATGGTGTCGGTCAACTTGGCGTCGCCCATGCGGAAGCCGTCGCGCGAGCCGTTCAGGACGTGCGGCGCGGCGCTCATGTTCTCCTGACCGCCGGCGATCACAATCTGCGCATCGCCGCATTTGATGGCTTGCGCTGCCAAATGCACGGCTTTCAAACCGCTGCCGCACACTTTACCGACCACAAACGCCGGCACCATGTCCGGCAAACCGGCTTTGATCACGGCCTGGCGCGCCGGATTCTGTCCTACGCCGGCGGTCAATACTTGCCCCAGGATAACTTCGCTGATCTGCTCCGGCTTAATCCCTGTTTTTGCCAGCAAACCCTTAATGACGTGCGCGCCCAATTCAGACGCCGGCACCTTAGATAACGCGCCGCCGAATTTACCCACCGCGGTGCGACCTGCTGCAACAATAACGACATCGTCCATGTTTGCTCCTTCATTAGGGTTGAGGGTGAAAGTGACAACAATCTTAGTCCATTCCAGGTGTTTCAGGCATCTTTGCCCAGCGTAATCAGGCGGATCACTGTCCGGTACAGGAAGAACGCCAGCATGTGCCGTGCCCGACGATACCACGGCGTATGCGCAAACTCCGCTGCCAATACCTCCACCCCGTCGGCGATGCCGCGCTGAATCTGTTCGCGCAGGCTGACTGCGAAGGCGTCGTCGTTGATCACTACGTTGGCTTCCTGATTCACGAACAGGCTCAAGCCGTCGTAATTGCTGGAACCCACGGTAGACCATTCATCATCGACCACCGCAACTTTGCCGTGCAACTGCGTTTTGTTGTATTCGACGATTTTCACGCCGCTTTTCAATAACTTGGGATAAAACCAATTGGCAACCGCATCCTGCATGCGGAACTGGCCCACGCCCAGCAACAGTGTGACTTTCACGCCACGCAGCGCGGCCTGCTCCAGTGCGGCCCGCATCTTGCGGCCCGGCGCGAAATAGGGATTTGCCAGATAAGCGCTGTGATGCGCCTGTCCCAGCGCTTGCAGATAAGTACGCTGTATGGTGCGGCGGTTGCGCAAATTGTCGCGCACCACCAGCGCGGCCATTGCGCTGCCGTGGATCGGCACCGCATGCTTGATGCGGCCTTTCCTGAAATTTTTCCAGCGCGCCCGCAGTCGCAACGGGCCCAGCCGCATCCATTGCGCCTGCATCTCCTCGACCACATCCTGCACCAGCGGACCAATGATACTGATGGCAAAATCCCAACGCCGCGCGGGCAAGCGCTTTCCCAGCCGGTCATCCGAATAGAAATCGTCGTTGATATTGAGGCCGCCGACAAACGCGATATGCCGATCGATCACGCATAGTTTGCGATGCGAGCGGGCCACGCCGCGTTTGAACCATGGGTTGAAGCTGCGGTGGTGCACACCCTCTTCTTTAAGCTGTTGCTTGAGCATTTTATTGACGCTGCGCCCGGTGCCGAGCCAGTCGGTAATGACGCGCACCAAGACGCCGCGGCGCGCCGCGCGCTGCAATGCATCGCGCACCAGCACGCCGCTGTCGTCCAGCGCAAAAATATAGGTTTCAAGATAAATTTCGGCCTGCGCCGCATCGATTGCGGCAATCAGTGCAGGAAAGAATTCGGCCCCGCAATGCAACAGGGCGATCTCGTTCTCGGTACTGTATTTCAGATGGCGCATCAGGCCGGCATGGGTGTAAACATCATGATTAATCCAGATGCAAGGTCGCGATAACAGGCGCGTGATCCGATAGTTTAGCCCACAGCGCGCCATGCAATACTTCAGCCGATTCGACCCGCAGGCCACGCAGATAAATACGGTCCAGCGACAGCATCGGCAAGGCCGCCGGGAAAGTACGGGCGGCGCGCAGCTTGGGCGCGCTGCCGGTCAAGCTGCGCAGCATGGAAAACATGCCGCGCGCCAGGCGTTGATCGAAGACTTCAGCGACCTCCAAGCGCAGCCGTAAAAATTCGCCCAGACGATTGCCCCAGTCGTTGAAATCGCCCGCAATAATAACCGGCGCACGCGGCGGCGCCGAACTGCGGACCGCTTCGATCAGTGCCGCGGCCTGCCGCTTGCGACTGCCGCCGAATAAGCCCAGATGCACAACATAGCAATGCACCTCGGTTTCGGGCAATTGCACGACGCAATGCAAAATGCCGCGCGATTCGTAGGCATGGTCGGAGATATCCTGATTGGAGGAAGAGGCGATCGGAAAACGCGACAGCAGTGCGTTGCCGTGATGGCCGTGATCGTAGACGGCGTTCATGCCGTAAGCGGCCTGGTGCGAATCGCCGGCCAGAAAATCGTGCTGCGGCAGCGTCGGCCATTGGGCCGTATGCTTGAGCGCAATCTGATCGTCCCGGCCCTGCACTTCTTGCAGGAAGACAATGTCGGCATCGAGTTTTGTCAACGCCCGTTTCAATGCATGAATACGCGGACGAGCACCGAACGAGGTCACGCCTTTGTGAATGTTGTAGGTGGCGATGCGTAGCTTCATAAATCCGGCTTCATAAATATTGTTACCCTGATAAATGATGTGGCAATTGCAGGATCGCTTCGGCGTTCGATGGTGAAAAACAAAGATCCGCCGCCGCCCGATAGGGCAACCAGCGCAAAGCGGTATGCTCATCCGGCGCCAGCGTCACCGCGACCCCGGGCGGCACCCGCAAACCGAATACATGTTCGGTATTGTGCGTGATTCCGGGCGCATAACGATGACGCCAGATCGGATAGATTTCATAAACGTTGGAAAGTTGCCAATCGCTTAGTTCGGCGTCGGCAATCGATGGCCCGGCATCGATGTTGCCGTTGGCCACCACGATGCCGGTTTCTTCGAATACTTCGCGCCGCGCCGTCTCGCGCAGCGGTTCATCGGGCGCATCCTTGGAACCAGTCACCGATTGCCAGAAACCGGGTGTGCCGGCGCGCTCGATGAGCAGCACGTCCAGTGCGCCGGTATAAATCACCACCAGCACCGATTCGGGAATTTTGTAGGGCTTGTTCATGAAGTGTCGGCAGAATTGAAAAAGGCGCGAAATTTCGCGCCTTTCATTATGCCTTTAAACCGCCAACACTAAACTAAACCTTGGCCGGCTCCGTATTGCGCAAACGAATATGCAATTCACGCAATTGCTTTTCATCGACCACCGACGGTGCTTGCGTCAGCAGACATTGCGCGCGCTGGGTTTTCGGGAAGGCAATCACGTCGCGGATCGATTCGGCGCCGGCCATCATGGTCACCAGACGGTCCAGACCGAACGCGATACCGCCATGCGGCGGTGCGCCGTATTGCAATGCATCGAGCAGGAAGCCGAATTTCAATTGCGCTTCCTCGTCGCCGATATTGAGCGCCCGGAATACTTTGCTCTGCACCTCGGCGCGATGGATACGCACCGAACCGCCGCCCAGTTCCCAGCCGTTCAACACCAGATCGTAGGCTTTCGCAATTGCTTTGCCGGGTTCGCTCGAAATGAAGTCTTCATGGCCGTCCTTGGGCGAGGTAAACGGATGATGCAATGCGACCCAGCGCTGATTGTCTTCGTCGTATTCGAACATCGGGAAATCGACTACCCACAGCGGACGCCAGACGTCGTCGAACATGTCGTTTTTCTTGCCGAAATCGCTATGGCCGATTTTGACGCGTAATGCGCCAATGGCGTCGTTGACGATTTTTTCCTTATCGGCGCCGAAGAAAATCAGATCGCCGTCCTGCGCGCCGGTCTGTGCCACGATTTTGGCCAGGGCCGCGTCATGCAGATTTTTGACGATCGGCGATTGCAAACCATCGCGGCCCTTGGCTGTTTCATTGACCTTGATGTACGCCAGACCCTTGGCGCCGTAGATGGCGACGAATTGGGTATAGGCGTCGATTTCCGAACGCGGCATTGCAGCGCCGCCCGGAACGCGCAGACCGACCACGCGGCCGCCTTCCATGTTCGCTGCGCCGGCAAACACTTTGAAATCGACGTCTTTCATGACGTCGGTCAGATCGGTGAACGCCAGCTTGACGCGCATGTCCGGCTTGTCGGAGCCGTACAGATGCATCGCTGTGGCCCAATCCATCACCGGGAACGGGTCTGGCAGATCGATGTTGAGCGTGTTCTTGAATACCAGACGAATCATGCCTTCGAACAGATCGCGGATTTCCTGTTCATTCATGAAGGAAGTTTCGCAATCGATCTGGGTAAATTCCGGCTGGCGGTCGGCGCGCAGATCTTCATCCCGGAAACATTTTGTGATCTGGTAATAACGATCGAAGTTGGCCACCATCAGCAATTGCTTGAACAATTGCGGCGATTGCGGCAATGCAAAAAATGCACCGGCATTCACGCGTGAAGGCACCAGGTAATCGCGCGCGCCTTCCGGTGTGGACTTGGTCAGCATCGGTGTTTCGATATCGATAAAACCGTTGGAATCGAGAAACTTACGCACTTCCATGGAAACCTTGTAGCGCAAACGCAAATTGTTTTGCATTTGCGGACGGCGCAGATCCAGCACGCGATGCGTCAGGCGGGTGGTTTCCGACAGATTATCGTCGTCCAGTTGGAACGGCGGCGTCACCGAAGGATTCAATACCTCCAGTTCGTGGCACAACACTTCGATCTTGCCGGAGGCGAGATTGGCATTGCCGGTCCCTTCGGGACGATTGCGCACCACGCCTGTGATGCGCAGACAAAATTCATTGCGCACCGCTTCGGCGTTTTTAAAAACATCCGCACGATCTGGATCGCACACCACTTGCACCAGACCTTCGCGGTCGCGCAGATCGATGAAGATAACGCCGCCATGGTCGCGCCGGCGATGCACCCAGCCGCACAGGCTGACGGTTTGACCAAGAAGCGCCTCGGTGGTGAGGCCGCAGTAATGAGTTCGCATGGACATATTCGAGTTCCGTTTACAGTGTTGACTACAGTTTTTTTAATTGGCTTTGGCTATTCCGGCGCCACCACGCCCATCGATACAATATATTTGAGCGCCTCATCGACATTCATATTCAACTCGATGGTCTCGGCACGCGGCACCATCAGGAAAAAGCCGGAAGTCGGGTTCGGCGTGGTCGGCACGTAGATGCTGACGTAATCGCCTTGCAGGTGATTGCGCACGTCGCCGCCGGGAACACCGGTGACGAACGCGATGGTCCAACTACCCTGGCGCGGATACTGCACCAGCACCGCTGTGCGAAATGCATTGCCGGAGGAGGAAAGGAGGGTATCGGAAACCTGTTTGACGCTGGAATAGATGGAGCTGACCACCGG
>DATMOE010000339.1:0-4664 GCA_035568435.1 Herbaspirillum sp.
TTCCGGCTGAAGCTTTCCAATAAATGCATGATGTTGCCGCCACCGACGTAAAAACAGTGCGTGTAACCCAGCTCAACCAGCCAATCGGCAACTTGATCGCAATACTTCATCAACTAAAATCCTTAATGTCATCGAAAGCCGCCAGCAGCAAGGTATCTGCGACGGAATCGGCTACAACAAAATGGCGGCGCAGATAGCCATCGCCATCGATCAAAATCATGGCGTACTCGCCATTGCGGTGTTTCTTGTCGGACTTGAATTTCTTCAGCGCCAGCGCCGACGATACGCGCCCCAGCTTTTCGCCGAGTTGCGGTACCTGTGCCAGCAATGCCCGCACCTGCGCGGCAAGCGCGGCTGCGCGCGGGTTGCCCCGATCGCTCAGCTTCAATGCAAGCGATACTTTGATCGCGAGCAACATGCCGAGACCGACCGCGACACCATGGCCAATTTCAAATTGACTTGCGGCCTCCAAAGCGTGGCCGAAAGTATGGCCGAAATTAAGCAACAGCCGCGGCCCCTGGTCGAACTCATCTTCTTCGATGAATACTTTTTTGGTGCGCAGACTCAGTTCGATGACAGGCGCCAGATCGCCGTGATGCGGCATGCCGGTGCTGCCGACCAGCGCCAGATAGCGATCGAAAGCCGTATCGCGGCTGGCAAAACATATCTTCACCGCATCGCACAGGCCGGCAATGGTGTCGCTGCGTTCCAATGTGCTGCAGAAGCGCGGATCGATGATCACTTTTTGCGGCGGATAATAATTGCCTGCGATGTTTTTGTATTGGCCCACATTAATCGACGACTTGCCGCCGATGCAGGAATCGACCATTCCCAGTAATGTGGTTGGGTAGTAGGTCCATTGCACGCCACGCATGTAGGTCGAGGCGCAGAATGTAGAAACATCCTGAATGATGCCGCCGCCAAAAGCGGCCATCCGGGTCGCGCGATTGGCGCCACGGTCGCGCATTTTTTCGATGACTTGCGCAACCGTTTCCAGTGTTTTTGTTTCTTCCGTGGCGGGAATTTCTATATTGTCCGGCCTGGCCAGCCGCGGCCACAGCGCGGGCAAGGCGGCATCGACGATACGGATGTCGAATGCTGTTTGCGCGGCGCCATCGTTGCCGATGACCACCTGATACGCACCTGCACTGGCGTTGATCTCAAATGACACGGACATCGGAATATCCCAAATCGACTTTAATGAATTGCCCGGTGATACCGGTATTTTGCGGCGAACATAAGTAAAAGACTGCGCTGGCCACATCCTCAAGCTCAGGCAGACGACCGAATTGCGTCGCATTGGCCAGGCTATCGATCTGGGCCGTACTCAGATTCTTGCGCGTCATCGGCGTTTCCAGCGCACCTGGCAATACCGCATTGATCAGGTAACCGTCGCGACCCAGATCGTTTGCCGCCGACAGCACCAGACCTTGCAACGCAGCTTTGCTGATCCCATAGGACAACTTGTTCTGGCGCGAGATGTTTTGCCAGATCGAACTGATCACACACAAGCGTGCGGCTGGCGCCAGCATTTTTTTGTCCAAGAGCGCTGTTAATGATTTAAGTATGAACAGGACATTGGATTGATACATTTCGATGTGCAAACTGCTGTCGAAATCGTAGACGCTATCGTTACAGTTCTGTCCCTGGGCCCAGCACACCGCATCGAATGGCTTACCCACTTCGATAGCCCGGGGCATTTTTTCGTCAATAGGATTCCAGCAAACCGCATCAATCAGGTCGGTAGCGGAACGACGCGTAATGATCGTTACGTCCCATAAGCGCGCTTTAAAATACGCTACGATTTCGCTTCCGATAGCGCCGCTGCCACCGAACACCGCTACATGTAGCACTCAAATCTCCATTGTCAGGCTCTACGCCTTAACATAATCCATTATCGAACAAAACCCTATCGTAATCGCCGACCGGTATTGACACCCTGCTGCCGACCAACGTCCATAAACACAATCCATCCCCGTATAGCTGCTAATTTTCTATGCACTTAGCCCATCTTGCCACCGGAATCAAGCAGGGGATATGACGAATACTGGGGCTTTTGCCCGCTATTTGTCTGCTACGACAATGCCGCACCCGGATTACTCTGTCACCCAATGTGATAAATAGACGACGCTTATCGACACTTCTCGGAACACCTGAAGAGGCCGGTCCGAACTGAAAAAATTAAAGAGATCGCCATCGGCGCCGTTGTTAAAGATGGCCGCCGGTTTTGCCGTCGCAGCCGCAAGCTTATTCTGAATGTCAGAGGAAGGTATCCACCGCATGCAGCAACTCATCAAAAATTATGGGGAGAAATTGTCACATGCACTGACACTCGACGCCATGCAACAGGTTCCGGCACTGGGGCAAGCCTTGCGCGAGGCATGGCGCAATGGCCGTTCGACTTATCTGTGCGGCAATGGCGGCAGCGCAGGCAACGCAATCCATCTGGCCAATGACCTGTTGTACGGCGTCGGCGTGAACAATCGCCAAGGCGGCATGAGCATCGAGGCTCTCAGCGCCAACGCCGCGGTACTGACCTGCCTGGCCAATGATCTCGGTTACGACCGCATCTACAGCGAACAATTGCGCGTCAAGGCGCAAGCGGGCGACATACTGATCGTGCTGTCGGGCAGCGGCAATTCTCCCAACGTGGTCAAAGCGATCGAAATGGGCAATGCCATCGGCATGCAAACCTTTGCCATCCTTGCCTTCAGCGGCGGCCGCTGCAAAGAACTCGCGCAACACCCGATCCATTTCGACATCGACGACATGCAAATTGCAGAAGACTTGCAACTGGTGATCGGCCATATCTGCATGCAATGGCTGTGCGCCAATCCGATCAGCGGAGTCTCGCAATGAGTGCAGACATGCCCAGCCAGCGCTTCATGGTCATCGGCAGCAACGCCTTTTCCGGCGCGCAGTTTGTAAAATATTTGCTGCAAAACGGACATCAAGTACTCGGCGTGAGCCGTTCCGCCGAATTGCCCGACGTCTTTCTGCCCTATAAGGATTTGAATGCCGGCGAGCGTTTTCGCTTTGCGCAGATCGACATCAACCATCAACTCGATGAACTGCTGCGCCTGACCCAACAATTTCAACCGGAATACATCGTCAATTTCGCCGCCCAAGGCATGGTCGCGCAAAGCTGGGAAACGCCGGAGCACTGGTATCAGACCAATGTCGTCGGCCAGGTGAAGCTGCACGATCAATTGCGCAAGCTGGCGTTTATCAAGCGCTATGTGCATGTTTCCACACCCGAGGCTTACGGCAGCACCGATGGCTGGATCAAGGAAAGATTTCACTTTGCGCCCAGCACGCCGTATGCCGTCTCACGCGCCGCCTGCGATCTGCATTTGATGAGTTTCTTCAAGGCTTACCAATTTCCGGTGCTCTTTACACGCGCCGCCAACGTCTACGGTCCGGGCCAACAGCTTTACCGCATCATCCCGCGCACCTTGCTGTTTGCACGGCTGGGCCGCAAGCTGCAATTGCATGGCGGCGGCCATTCGATCCGCTCCTTCATCCATATCGATGACGTTGCCGAGGCCACCTATCGCATCGCCACCGCCGGCACGCCCGGGGACAGTTATCACATTTCCACCAACGAAACGATATCGATCCGCGGCCTGGTGGAAAAAATCTGCACGATCATGGATCGCTCATTCGATGACCTCGCCGAAACCGTCGGCGACCGGCTCGGCAAAGATCAGGCATATCTGCTCGACAGCAGCAAGATTCGCACGGAACTCGATTGGCAGGACCACATTTCGCTAACCACCGGCCTGGAACAAACGCTGGCATGGATCGACGCCAATCTCGACACCCTGCAATCGCAGCCGGCCGATTACATACATAAACCTTAAGGATTTCGATGAATATTTTGTTGACGGGCGGTTGCGGCTTTATCGGCACGGTGCTGACCGGTCTGCTGCTGGAGGATGGCCACGATGTCTGCGTGGTCGACACGCAATGGTTCGGCAACCACCTGGCGCCGCACCCGCGCCTGAGGGTATTGGAACAAGACACGCGCAACATTGATGCGATCCCGCTCAAAGGCGTGGAAGTGGTGATTCATCTGGCCAATATCGCTAACGATCCCGGCGTGGAACTGAACCCGACCTTATCCTGGGAAGTCAATGTGCTGGCGACCCAGCAACTGGCCGACCGCGCAGTCAGAGCCGGCGTCAAACAATTTCTATTCGCCAGCTCCGGCAGCGTCTACGGCGTCAAGGACGAGCCGCACGTCACCGAAGACCTGGAACTGGTGCCGATCTCGGCCTATAACAAAACCAAAATGGTGGCCGAGCGCGTCGTGCTCAGTTACGCCGATCACATGCAGGTTCAATGCATCCGGCCCGCCACGGTATGCGGTTATTCGCCACGCATGCGGCTCGATGTCAGCGTCAATATGTTTACTTGGCAGGCACTGAAGAACGGCAAGATCACCGTATTCGGCGGCACCCAGACCCGCCCTAACATTCATATCCAGGATATGGTGAATGTCTATCGGCACTTCGTCGCCAAGCCATCGCTTGCATCGGGCTGTTATAACGCCGGCTTCGAAAATATCTCGATTCTCGACATCGCCGAACGCGTGCGGCAAAAAATCCCGGCGGAGCTAGTGGTGTCGGCATCGAACGATCCGCGCTCGTATCGCCAGAATT
>DATMOE010000340.1:0-3146 GCA_035568435.1 Herbaspirillum sp.
TGTTGGAGCCTTTGGCTGAGTTTCTTGGGGAATGAGTATCGCGTATCGAATGAATATTTTTTATCGCATTAATCCGCACAGTCCACACAGTCGTCAGGCGGCAAGCGGCTTATAATCTTGTCATGCAAAATCTCCTTCACAATCTGAACACCGAACAACTGGCCGCCGTGACGCTGCCGGCCCAGCCTGCGTTGATCCTGGCCGGCGCCGGTTCCGGCAAGACCCGGGTGCTGACCACCCGTATCGCATGGCTGATTCAGACCGGCCAGATATCGCCAGCCGGCATCCTCGCGGTGACCTTCACCAATAAAGCCTCCAAGGAAATGATGACGCGTTTGTCGGCCATGATGCCGATTAATACGCGCGGCATGTGGATCGGCACTTTCCATGGCCTGTGCAACCGTTTATTGCGCGCGCATTATCGCGACGCAGCGCTGCCGCAAACCTTCCAGATTCTCGATTCGGGCGATCAATTGTCGATGATCAAGCGACTGTTGAAGTCTCTCAATATTGATGACGAAAAATACCCGCCACGCAATCTGATGTATTTCATCAACAGCGCCAAGGATCAGGGATTGCGCGCCAAAGACGTCGAAACGTATGACGATTACAACCGCAAAATGGTCGAGGTGTACGATATTTACGATCAGCAATGCCAGCGCGAAGGCGTGGTCGATTTTGCCGAGCTATTGTTGCGTACCTATGAATTGCTGGTGCGTAATCAACCCTTGCGGGAACATTATCAGGGCCGCTTCAAGCATATTCTGGTCGACGAATTTCAAGACACCAACGATCTGCAATATAAGTGGCTCAAATTGATGGCCGGCACGCAGGGATCGGTGTTTGCCGTCGGCGACGATGATCAAAGTATCTATGCTTTCCGCGGCGCCAATGTCGGCAACATGGCGTCCTTCGAGCGCGAATTCAATGTGCAGAATCTGATCAAGCTGGAGCAGAACTATCGCTCGCACGGCCACATTCTGGATACCGCCAATATGCTGATCGCCAACAATACCAAGCGGCTCGGCAAGAATTTGCGTACCGATGCAGGGCATGGTGAACCGGTGCGTATCTTCGAATCCACCAGTGATCTGCAGGAAGCGCAATGGGTGATCGAAGAGGTCAAAAGTCTGATCGACGAAGGGGCGGTGCGCAGTGAAATTGCGTTGCTGTATCGATCCAATGCGCAGTCGCGGGTGTTGGAGCATGCATTGTTTTCGGCGGGAATCGCTTACCGGGTGTATGGCGGCCAGCGTTATTTCGAGCGGGCCGAGGTCAAGCATGCGATTGCGTATTTGCAATTGATCGACAATCCGCATAACGATTCGGCGTTTCTGCGGGTGGTGAATTTCCCGACGCGCGGTATCGGCGCGCGTTCGCTTGAACAGTTGCAGGATGCGGCGCGCCAGCACGGTATTTCGTTGTATGCGGCGGTGCCGTATGTCGCGGGCAAGGCGGGTTCTCTGCTGGCTGGGTTCGTTAAACTGATCGAAAGCACGCGCTTCGAATCGCCGCATTTGCCGCTGCCGGAACTGGTGCAGATCGTGATCGACGGCAGCGGTTTGATTACGCATTATCAAAATGAAAAAGAGGGCGCCGACCGGATAGAAAATCTGGAGCAATTGGTTAGTGCGGCGACTTTGTTTGTCTCGGAAGAAGGGTTTGGCGTGAATGCGCCGGCTTTGCTGGGGCCGGCGGCCAATGCCTCTGCCGGGCCGGCGGTGACGACGGCCGACGGCATCGAGATACTGGATGCCGATGCGCCGCTGCCGGCTGTGATGTCGCCGTTGTCGGCCTTTTTGTCGCATGCTTCGCTGGAGGCCGGCGACAATCAGGCGCAGGCCGGCGCCGATGCGCTGCAATTGATGACGGTGCATTCGGCCAAGGGACTGGAGTTCGATACGGTGTTCATCACCGGTCTGGAAGAAGGCTTGTTCCCGCATGAGAACAGCGCGAAGGAAGAGGGCGGGGTTGAGGAAGAGCGCCGCCTGATGTACGTGGCCATCACGCGTGCGCGGCAACGTTTGTATATGAGTTTTTCGCAGACCCGGATGTTGCACGGCCAGACGCGTTACAACCTGCGCTCGCGCTTTTTCGATGAGTTGCCGGAAGATGCGGTGAAGTGGCTATCGCCCAAGGCGCAGCAACCGCATCACTGGTTTGCCCATCCGAAAGCGGCGTGGCTGGATGAAACGCCGGCGGCAATCAACCGTATCGCCGCCAATCTGAAAAAGGATATCGGCTGGCGCGTCGGCGAAAACGTTGCGCATGCGAAGTTCGGCGAGGGCGTGATTGTGAATATTGAAGGCGAAAGCGGCAGCGCCCGCGCGCATATCAATTTCGGGCGGCATGGGATGAAGCTGCTGGATTTGAGCGTGGCAAAACTGGAGAAGCTGCATCCACAATTGCAATAAGCTGTATCCGCTCCATTCAAGGCATTTCTCGCCAAGCCTTCCTGTTGCCATATGCTTCCAAGCGTTCATTTATTTTCTGCTCGGGTAAATTCAGTTTTTGAGCATCTTTTTGTGCTTTTATTTGCCATTTGACAGCTGCGTCAAAATCGCCATTCTCTGCAAAAACTGCGGCGGAGACTTGGTAATAAGTCTGTTTATCCCGGTATTCTTCATTTACCTGATTGAGATAAGTCGTCGCCAATTTACCGTTGCGTTGATCTTTGTCTGGATTAGTCGCCAATATTCCTGCGTAGCGCAATTTGGCAGCCATATTACCCGGCGAATTGTGATCGGCTGCCTTACGCAACCAATACATTGCTTGCTCTTCATTTTTTTCCAAATGCGCACCACTGAAAAGTTCCAATGCCAAAAGGTATTGCGCATCAATCACATTTTGCGATGCTGCTTTAAGCAGCCAGCCCATACTCTTGTTCCCATCCGCAGTACACATATCCCCGTTGAGAATATTTCGCCCCAAGGAAAAACTTGAAATTGCACTACCGCTGTTTGCGGCGGCTAAATACCACTTGTTAGGATTTTCGTTGGAATCAGCGATAGGTGTGTAGTGCGTAAAGGAAGGCAGCGCGCCAAGAAAATAGGCATAGGTATATTTAGCTGAGGGATTGCCTGACACTGCCTTTTCCCGCATTTCAGCCATTAATTTTTTTATCTTACCTTCATCAAATGGTACAC
>DATMOE010000341.1:0-3599 GCA_035568435.1 Herbaspirillum sp.
TGGGACGCCGCTGCCGCAAAATCATCAAATCAAACAATATACCCACCTGATGACCCGGGTCGAACCGAAAATGCTGGATGCCCTATTCGAAGCGCCGGCAGCAGCTAGGGCAGATGTTGCCGCTGAAAATGCAGCGCCGGACCATGCGATCGAAGCCCTCGCTTCCGAAATCAAAATCGACGACTTCGCCAAGGTCGATCTGCGCATCGCCAAAATCGTCAATTGCGAGGCAGTCGAAGGATCGGACAAATTGCTGCGCCTGACGCTGGATGTCGGCGAAGGCCGCCTGCGCAATGTGTTTTCAGGGATCAAATCGGCCTACCAGCCGGAGCAACTGATCGGCCAATTCACCATCATGGTCGCCAACCTGGCGCCGCGCAAAATGAAATTCGGCGTCTCCGAGGGCATGGTGCTGGCAGCATCGGCCGCCGACGAGAAGGCCAATCCCGGCATTTACATCCTCACGCCGTGGCCGGGAGCAGAACCCGGCATGCGGGTACGTTGACCGGGTTCCTGTAGAATAACGCCAACTCATCTTTTCATTGGTAAATCTCATGTCTTTGACCAAGCATTTTCAGTTGTATGAATCGGAAGCAACCAAGTTCATCGCCGAACTGAAGAAAAAGAACCCGAACCTGGAAGAAGAGCAGCGCGCAGGCCGCGCCTTGTTATGGGATAAGACACCGATCAATCTGGATAACAGCGAGCGCGAAAAAAGCTCGCGCGTGAAGCAGCAGCCTTACGTTTATCTGAACAAATAAGCACCGCAATGAGCATGAATAGGGCCACCGACGCGGTGACCGACGATGTCGATCTGTCGGATACTGCCCTGGCCTTGGCCACCCGAACCGATTCAACGCCGAATGTGATCGACGGCGTTGCCTTCGCCAAGCTGTACGGTGAGCCGCTATTCAAACTACCGATCGATTTATACATCCCGCCGGACGCGCTTGAAGTATTCCTGGAAGCCTTTCAGGGACCGCTCGATCTGCTGCTGTATCTGATCCGCAAACAAAACTTCAACATCCTCGATATCCCGATGGCGCAGGTCACCCTGCAATATCTGGAATACGTCGAACAAATCCGCAAACACAATCTGGAACTGGCCGCCGAATATCTGCTGATGGCCGCGATGCTCATTGAAATCAAATCGCGCATGCTGCTGCCGGTACGCCACGCCGATAGCGGCGAAGAAGCCGAAGACCCGCGTGCCGAGCTGGTGCGCCGCCTGCTGGAATACGAGCAAATGAAACTCGCAGCACGCGAGATCGATCAGTTGCCGCAATTGGGGCGCGATTATGTACGCACCCAGATTTATATCGAACAAAGCATCATCACCCGCTGGCCCGAAGTCGATCCGGCCGAACTGCAGGCGGCCTGGGCCGACGTTCTCAAGCGCGCAAAATTAACCGCCCATCATCACATCAGCCGCGAAGAATTATCCGTGCGCGAACACATGACCAGCATCCTGCGCCGCCTGCAATCGACCCGTTTTGTCGAATTTGCCGATCTGTTCGATGCCAGCCGCGGCGTGCCGGTGCTGGTGGTCAATTTCATTGCGCTGCTGGAATTGGCCAAAGAAACGCTCATCGAAATCACACAAGGCGAACCGTTCGCCCCGATTTACGTGCGTCTGTCTTATTCACCGAGTTAGAACCAAAGAATTAATGAAAATAGTCACCTCCATCGAAGAACTGCGCGATCAATTGCGTGGTCAATTGCGTACTGCATTCGTCCCCACCATGGGCAATCTGCATGAAGGCCATTTGTCGCTGATGCGATTGGCGCGCACCCACGGCGATCCGATCGTGGCGTCGATTTTCATCAACCGCCTGCAATTCGGCCCGAACGACGATTTCGATAAATATCCGCGCACCTTCCAAAGCGACGTCGAAAAGCTGGAGAAAGAAGGCGTCTATGTGCTGTTTGCGCCAAGCGAGCAAGAACTCTATCCAGAGCCGCAGGAATTCCGCGTGCGCCCGCCGGACGATCTGGGCAATATGCTGGAAGGCGAATTCCGGCCGGGCTTTTTTACCGGTGTCACGACCATCGTGCTCAAGCTGCTGTCATGCGTACAGCCGAAAGTCGCCGTATTCGGCAAAAAGGATTATCAGCAGTTGATGATTGTGCGCAACATGGCGCGCCAGTTTGCCTTGCCGACTGAAATCGTGGCCGCCGAAACCTACCGCGCCGAAGACGGCCTGGCGCTATCGTCGCGTAACGGCTATCTGAGCGCAGCCGAACGTGCCGAAGCGCCTCAACTCTATCTGGCGCTGAATCACATCGCCGCAGAAGTGCGCGCCGGCAATCGCAATCTGGCGCAACTTGAAGCTGCCGCAATGACCACTTTAAAAGCGCGCGGCTGGCAGCCCGATTACATCGCCGTGCGCAAACGCAGCAATCTGCAAGAGCCGGACGCAACCGATCTGGCGCAAGGCGCACCGCTGGTGACGCTGGCAGCGGCCAAACTGGGTATCACACGCTTGATCGATAATCTGGAAATTTAAAAATTCAAAAGTCGTAGCGCGCCGAAAAATTCAATTGCCGCCCCGATGCCGGATAAATACCGCTGGCGCAACCATAAGCCTGGCTGAAGTAATTTCTATTCCCCAGATTGGTCCCGCTTAAAGCCAGCTCCCACTTTGCCAGCCGCAGCGCATAACGCGCATCGAGCGTAACGTAAGAAGGCATGCGCGCTGCGCAGGTATTTGCAAAATCATTACCGTAGCGCTGACTGGCAACCCATTGCCCCCTGATATGCGCACTCTGCGCCCCGCGATTCCAATTAAGCCGGGTGCTGGCCGTGTTACGCGGCGTCAACACCACTTCCCTCCCCGCATTCGCCCCCGCCCTGAAGCGCGCATCCACATGCTGGAAACTGGCGCTCAGCGCAAAGCTGGCCGTCAGTTGGCTACGCATTTCCAGCTCGACGCCGCGGCGCAACGTCGGATCGAGATTGACATTGGCGCCGTTGCCGCCGGTCGCAGGATTGGCGATGGTCGGGTCATACATGATTTCATTGCGCAGATGATGCTGAAACAAGGTGAGCGTCAACGCATGCCTGGACGCAGAAGTGCCCAGCGTCGCACCGAACGCCAGATCATCCGACGTTTGCGGACGCAACATCTGTCCCGGCTGCACGGTGAATCCGTTCTCGTCGATATTAGCCACGCGATAACTGCGGCCGGTCTTGGCAAATAAGGTCGTGAGCGGCAGCGGCGCGACACTGCCCGCCAAATCCCAGGCAGTCAGCGCCTGCGACTGCGCGTAATTATTATTCTGATTCCATGCCAGCGGATCGCCGCTGCGCTGACCAAATATTTCGCGGCGCATGCCGAACGCCAGCCTCGCCCCACCGCGCCGGATCTCATTGCGCGCATAAAGCGCTCTCGAACGCTGCACGCCGGCGGCCAGCGATGACGCGCTGAGTACTTGCCGCGCCGATTCAGAAACATCGAAACCGCTCACCAGTTCGTTATGCCATTTGCCGATATCGGCCGTATAACGCAGTCGCGGCGACAACTGCGTGGTACGGCTGCGCGTTGCGTAATCGCTGATGCCGAAGCTGCCGACCGTATGCGCATAATAGGTTTTATCGC
>DATMOE010000342.1:0-4837 GCA_035568435.1 Herbaspirillum sp.
TATCTTCTTTTCAGGGTTGATCCCTCAGGGAGGCGACAAGCTTTCCTTTACCTCGTGTGATGGAAGCTATCCAACACAGGAATTATGATACAAGGGAGGCCGAAGGCCGGAATGACACGAACGGAGTACAACAGCCGCTCACAGCCCGCGGGCAGGTAATGTAGTAAAGGCGCTATAAAGCGCCGCTACAAATATTGGAAAGAGGAGACAATGTCCAAATCAACAATCGCACCGGTTGGCGCTGGTAGCAGCCCCATTGCCGATTCCAGCGCCGCAATCAAAAGCAGCCCCTATAAAGTATTCGCCGCCGCGTGGGCAGGCTGGATGCTGGATGGCTTCGACAACGCAATCTATATTTACGTCATCGTGCCCGCCTTGACCGAGTTGCTGCCTAGCAGCGGCATCGCCGCCACGCACGGCAATATCGCTCAGATGGGCGGCTTGATGTTCAGCATTTTCATGTTGGGCTGGGCCTGTTCGATGTTCTGGGGCTGGTGCGCCGATCGCTTCGGCCGCATTCCGGCCATGTGCGCCACCATTCTGATTTATTCGATTTTCACCGGGGCCTGCGGTCTGGCGCCGGGTGTGTTGTCGTTCGCACTATTCCGTTTTCTGACCGGTTTCGGCATTGGCGGGGAGTGGGCTGCGGGCGCGCCGCTGTTGCAGGAATCAGTGCCGGAACATCTGCGTGAACGTTTGTCGGGCTGGTTGCATACCGGCACGCCGGTCGGCTTTCTGCTGGCTTCGGTGGCGGCGCTGACGGTGCTTCCCGTGTTCGGTTGGCGCGGTCTGTTTTTGCTCGGCAGCGTGCCTGCGTTGTTGACGATCTGGCTGCGCATGCGTGTGCCGGAATCGCCGCGCTGGCTGGAAACCAAACGGACCAAAACCGAACGGCCCCGCATTCGCGAATTGTTTCAAGGCACGCAAGCGCGCACCACTTGGGGCGCGGCCTCGATGATGACGTGCCTGATCGTCGGGCTGTGGTCATCGACTTTCTGGATTCCCACGCTGGTCAATACCTGGCAGCGCGCCGATGGCGCCACCGCGGCGGTCGCGCAGCACATGGGGTCGTTGGCAGGCCTGATCATGAGCTTCGGCACGCTCGCCGGTTGCGTCAGCATGCCGTGGATCGTGCGGGCGATACCGCGCCGCAAAACCGTTGCAATGGTGTTCTTCGTCGGTTGCCTGGTGTGCAATCTGCTCGCTTACGGATTGATTGTGCTGGTGCTGAAAAATTTCAATCTGTTCATGACGGTGCTGCCGCTGCTCGGCTTTTTCACCAGCGGCGTGTTTTCCTTATTTACGATCTGGCTGCCGGAAATGTTCCCGACCACGCATCGTTCGCTGGGCTCCGGTTTTTCGTTCAGCTTCGGCCGCATTCTGGGCGCGCTCGGCCCAACTGCGGTCGGGGCGCTGGCAGCCGGCTTCGGCTCGTATCCATTGGCCATCAGCGTGGTATCGCTGATTTATTTGTTGGGCGCTTTCTTCATTCGGCTGGCGCCGGAGACTGCCGGTAAACCGTTGCAAAAATAGCTTCTTCACCGCACCAGAGGAGCGGGACAATGAAAGCCAAAATGTTTAGCGGCGCCACGGGGAAGGTTTTCATGTTGCTGTGCGCGATGTATTTCATCGAGTATGTGGACCGCGTGAACCTTTCGGTGGCCGCGCCGCTGATCAAGACCGAATTCGGTTTGAGCAATACCAAGCTCGGTTTCGCATTGGCCGCATTCGGTTATTGCTATGCAAGCTTTCAGGTGATCGGCGGTTATCTGGGCGATCGCTTCGGACCGCGCAAGACCTTGGCGATCCAGGGTTTACTGTGGGCTGCCGGAACTATGTTGACCGGTTTTGCCGGCGGCCTGACGTCGTTGATTCTGGCCCGCTTGCTGGTCGGCACCGGCGAAGGCGGCACGATTCCGGTTGCCACGCGCGCCATGTCGAACTGGGTGCCGCGTGAGCGCCGCGGTTTTGCGCAAGGTTTCACCCATTCCGCTTCGCGCGCCGCAGCCGCCATCACACCGCCGCTGGTGGTGTTCATGATTCCCTTCCTGGGCTGGCGCGGTGCGTTTATCGTGCTGGGCTTATTCAGCTTGTTGTGGGTGCTTAGCTGGTACGCTTATTTCCGCGACGATCCGAAACAGCATCACGGCGTGACTGCGGAAGAATTGACTGCCTTGCCGGTGTATGCCGATTTTGCCCGCGATACTGCGGGGGCGCGCAAAGCCGTGCCATGGATTGCATTGATGATTCGCGTGCTGCCGGTCACCATTGTGTTCTTTGCGCATGCCTGGGGTCTTTGGATGTATCTGAGCTGGCTGCCGACATTCTTCGTTGAACATTTTCACATCAGCCTGACGCATTCTGCGCTGTATACCAGCGGCGTGTTCGTGGCGGCGGTGGTCGGCAATACTGCCGGCGGCTCGCTCACCGATTGGCTCTACATCAAGACCGGCAATCTGAATTCTTCGCGCCGCAATGTGGTGATCCTGGGCTTCGGCGGATCGATTGTATTCATGTCGTGCGTGCTGTTCGTGCAGGATCAAACGCTGGTTGCGTTGAGTCTGGCGGCGGCATTGTTCTTCCTGGAACTGAGCGCCGGCCCGGTGTTCGCGCTGCCGATCGATGTGGCGCCGGCCTATGCGGGTGTGGCCACCGGTTTCATCAGTACCGCCGCCGGTCTGGCGGCGGTGATTTCGCCGATTACGTTCGGCTATATTATCGATACGACCGGCAGCTATACCTTGCCGTTCCTGGCGTCGATCGCCATCCTGTTGGTCGGCATTGTGTTTTCTTTCTGGATGCGCCCGGATAAGGTTTTGCAAGTACCTGCACCGGCACCGGTACCGGAGGAGAAGTTTGCATGAGTGACGTCGTTTCGAACCGGGATCGGGAGCTTGCCGGCCGGGTAGCAATCGTGACAGGCGCGGCCCGTAACATCGGCCGTGCGATTGCGGTCGAGCTGGGCCGGCAAGGTGCGAGCGTGGTGGTGAACGTGCAAAGTTCGGTGGCCGAGGCGAACGCAACGGCGGAGCTGATCGTGCAGGCCGGCGGTAATGCATTGGTGCAATTGGCCGATGTTTCTACGCCGGAAGGTGCGCAAAGCCTGATCGATGCCGCGGTTGCCAAGTACGGGCAGATCGACATTCTGGTGAACAATGCGGCGATTCGCCGCGAATCGACTTTCGACGAACTCGATTGGCAGCAATGGCGCGCGGTAACGGGGGTGATTTTGGACGGCGCTTATCTTTGCGCGCATGCCGCCACGCCTTATCTGCGCAAATCGCCGGCGGGCGCGGTGATTAATATCGGCGGCATGTCGGCGCATAGCGGTTCGGCCGGACGCGCGCATGTGCTGGCGGCCAAGATGGGTTTGATCGGTTTGACGCGGGCGCTGGCTTGCGATTTAAGCGACAACGGCGTGACGTCGAATTGCGTGGTGCCGGGTTTGATCGATACGGTGCGCGGCCATTCGGCGCAAGGTACGCCGTCGCATCATGCCGGTTATACGACGTTGCTGGGACGGCGCGGCACGTCGCAGGAAGTCGCCGATCTGGTGGCGTTTTTGTGCGGTCCGCGAGCGCGTTATCTGACCGGTCAGACCATGCATGCCAACGGTGGCGCTTATTTGGGATAAGGTGAAAAAAGATCTCTTGAGGATCGTTCTATGTAGTTGCTTGATAAGTCCCGCTTGAGGTGCCGACACCTTGATGCGGGCTTTTTTATTTATGCGCGCTTTTTTCGCGCCAGCCTATCCGTCTCGAAACATTGGCCGCGACACGGCGCAATATATCGGCGTTCTCGCCGTTTTCGCTGCGGTCGAATTGCGGTACTTCGCCCATCACCATCATGGCGGCGCAAACGCTGCCTTCGTGATCGTAGATCGGTGCGCTGATGCCAGAATAGCCGGGAAAAATATTGCCGCGGCCCTGGGCGATACGCTTGTTGCGCACGCGTTCCAGCAATGCGTTGAGTTGATCGATCGAATCGGCTTTCCAGGGATTGTCGTCAGGGGTGGCTGCCAATTCCTTCCTGAGCAGGGCATCGGCCGCCGCCGGCGGCCAGCCCGACAGCAGCACCATGCCCATGGCCGAAAGCATCGGCAGCACGGTGCCCACCCGCACACTCAGCGGCGACCAGCGCGGCCCTTCTTGTTTGTAGACGATGGTCGGGCCGTGATTGCCCCAGACCGACAGCAGAATGGTTTCCTGCAAACTGTCGCGCAACGCGATCATGGCCTGGCGTGCTTCCTGCAAGGCGTCGATGCGTTCCAGCGCAGTCAGGCCGAGCCGTACGGCGGATGGGCCGAGGTCGTATAAGCCGCCGCTTTCTTTTTGGGCGATCAGGCCGACACGTAAAAAACTCGACAAATAACCATGGCATTTGCTCGGCGTCATGCCGGTCGCTTCCGATAAGGCGGTCAAGCTCAAGGGACGATCGCTCAGTTGCAAGGCATTCAATAACTTGTAGCCGATATCAATCGATTGGATGCCTTTATTACGCCCGGCCAATTCGACGGCGCCGCCGCGTGCGAGCGTGGTATGCGCTTGTTCGTCGGCTATTGGCAAGCTTGCGTTTTTCTTGTGAATAGCCATTTAATGGCTCCTATTTGTCAAAACTGCTGAATCGATTGTGCATTATAGAAATAAATCGGGAGGGCGTCGCGCGGATTATTGTTATTCCGAAATATTTTGGATGGGTTGCCGGCTTCTTGCGTCCCGTAAATACCGCGTGAACATTGCTTAATAAAAATTACAATTTTTGTTTTGTACTCTTAAGACGACCGGTCATATAATTGCGTCCATGAATACACGTAGAACCGAAGATTTCCGAGAAAAGC
>DATMOE010000343.1:0-7272 GCA_035568435.1 Herbaspirillum sp.
CTGCCATTGTATTTCAGACCAAGCAGGGCGCCGGCGAAAGCTTTCACATCGAAAGGTTGCTCCGGGCGCGATGACAATCTGTCCTGTACGGATTTCATTGACGGTTCAACTGCTGCCATCAATACTGTCGTCAATGTGCACGAAAATTGCTCACGCAACGAGGCTATCGCATCGTCGATTGCAATCCGCAAACGCCGCTCCGTCAAAGTTGCCAGAACGCTGTCCCCGTAATCCCAAGGTATTGCGCCCCGCTCCAGCGATTGCTCCATCTGATTGAGCATCGCTCGGATCATGACAGCGATCAATTCGATATACTGCTGCAAACCTGCGGTGGCGCTTGCCAGGTTCTCGTTGACAGGATGCGCTAAACCGTTTGCTTTCTGAAACCGCTGACCAACGATGTGTAAGGCCGTAAACAGCGTTAAATGTCTATGCGCGTGCGGATTTTCCATACAGCATGCGAGTATGCGGATATTGCAATCGCGTGCGCCGTTGAGATGCTCGATCATGTTCCGATAACGCCTGATGTCATCCTCGCAGTCCGTAATGACGTCGATTAAACGCATCTCCCACGCGCTAAGACGATCGTTGGAATCAGGGCTGGCAGACGTATCCAAAGCTGTATTCACGCGCCGCCTGCAACTGCGGACTTCGCTTGATGCACCGACGGTATGCGCACACTGGTTGGCACGTTCAATATCAGAACGATATGCTTGGCGATAACGTGCAAGGCCATTTTAGAGACAGTCTTTTTCCATTCCGTCCTGAAAATACTGCCGATGAATACATTGTTTCCCAGCGAACCTGCATGTTGCGGCAGCAGATCATCCTGCACCTTTTGCATCTCCGGTTCTACCGCCTGCATGACAGCCCAGGTCAACGAACAATTCGCAAATATCTGTAAGAGCCGTTCGGCCCGATAGGTGGCTTCAGCCATCACACGGTGTAATTCCGCACCGCCCAATTGGCCATAGGCGGCGCCGGCATGTTCATCGTCGATATCGCCTGCAATGACAAACTGGGTATCGAAACAGCGTCGATCCAGGAAGAGCGGGCGCAAAAAGCCGCGTAGTCGTGCGAGATCGGATTCGACTTCATCCGATGCTTGTTTGATCGCTTGCCGTTGCGCGCTATTGTGTGGACCGGATTGCTCCCTGCGTAATATCTGATAAGCGATATCGACCGCAGTATATAAAGCCAGACAGGCCCGGCTGCGTTTATTGAACAGACACCGATGCGCCAGTTTTTCGCCGCGTGAGGCATCTGCAAGAAAAGCGCCAATATGGGTAGCGTACCGTTTCTTCTCGTTGAAGCCACTGCCGGACAGTGGCTTGCTGCTCTGTTGCAGCGTCTCTTGCTCAAGCATGTTGTGCCTGGCTTTGAGAAAAAAACAGGGATTTTGAAGACGTACAAAGAGACATGAGCAGCCAATGTTGATTTATCTGGCGCTTATTCTCTTTTTATACAGAGGGCAAGTAAATGAGATCACTCCTAATAAAAGATAGGAGTGATCTTAATTATTTAAGGTAAGGTCAAATCGGTCGAACGCCGCTATGGTCAAACAAGGTCAAACCGCTTGTGCCGCCGCTTGCGCCTTATTTCTGACCGCATGCATTCTGCTTGCCAAGCCTACTAATATCACCACCGGCACGCTCAATGAAGCTGTCGCAATGAAGAAATTGCCATAGCCGAATTTATCGACAAACGTTCCAGAAAAACCAGCCAGAAATTTCGGCAGCAGTAACATGATTGAGCTGAATATTGCATACTGCGTTGCCGAGTAATTGATGTTGGTCAGGCTGGAAAGATAGGCGATGAACGCCGCGCTGGCGATGCCGCTGGAGAGATTATCGGCTGAAATGACAAAAATCAATGCATGGACATCGTGACCATGTCCAGCCAGCCAGGAAAACAATAAATTACTGATGGCGCTCATTACAGCGCCCAACATCAGCACCCGCATCACGCCGATCCGCATCGATAATGCGCCCCCCACAAAGGCGCCCGCCAGCGTCATGATCACGCCAAAGATTTTGCTGACGGTTGCTACTTCTATTTTGGTGTAACCCATATCGACATAAAACGGATTAGCCATGATGCCCATCACCACATCGCTGATGCGATAGATCGAAATCAACGCCAGAATCAGCGCAGCCTGCCATCGATAGCGTACAAAGAATTCAGAAAATGGCCCGACCAATGTGCTGTTCAGCCATTCGCGCAGATTTTTGGCAGGCGGCAAGACGATGCGCACCGGTTCTTTTGAAAATAGTACCGTCACCATTCCTACTAACATGGATACGGCCATGATCAGATAGGCGGTCTTCCATGCATCGTGTTGATATGACGATATGCTGCTGATTTCAGCGTCTGCAGCGATCCAGAGCACCCCTGCACCGGCCCAGATCATTGCCAGCCGATAGCCGGTCTGGTAAGCCGCTGCCAATGCGGCCTGTCGATCCATATCTGCCGACTCAATGCGCAAGGCATCGAGTGCGATATCCTGTGTGGCCGAACCGAATGCCACCAACAGTGCGCACCAGACAACCGGCCGCAACGCCAGTTTTGGATCGTGCAGCGCCATGCCGATCAGTCCCCCAATAATCAGCAACTGCGCACAGAAAAGCCAACTGCGCCGCCGTCCCATCCATTTGGTGAGCAGCGGTATCGGTAACCGGTCCACCAGTGGCGCCCATACCCATTTAAAACCATAGACCAGACCTATCCAACTCAATTCACCGATGGTTGCTCGATCAATACTGGCCTCGCGTAACCAGAAACTCAGCGTGCCCAGCACCAGCACTAGAGGCAGACCGGCAGAAAAACCGAGGGCAAACATCCTCAACGTCGGCACTTCCAGGTAGACCTTCATGGCATAAGCCCAGGAACGCCTGCCGTTTTCTTCCTGCATATCAGCCTCTACAGTAATAATGATCGAACATGCCGCATCTTACGCGCAGTCCTATATCCAATCCAGTGGGCTGATATTCGAAAATTGTTACGATTGTAGTAGTTAAGGCTGCTCCTCCTGGAACGCCGGATGATATTTTTCCAATAGCGCGGCTATGATCGCCTGGGTCTCGGCGTCGGCGATGCCGCTGTAATCGGTTGCCCGAAAATGCATTTGAAAGGCGACCAGAACCTGAATAGTCGGTGGGTCGAGTTGGCCTGTAAGCGGCACGTCATAGCCATATTGCCGCAACTGCGCCTGCAGCAAGCCGATATTCTGGACGCTTTGATGCGGGTCTTGCCCTGCCAGATAACGGTTTACCGTAGCGGCATCCGGCCAGGCGCCGATGCCTGCATCGGCCAGTTCTTTCCAGGGGAACAAAGGACCAGGATCCGATTTGCGCGACGGCGCGATATCGCTATGCGCCAGTACGCAATATGGCGCTATGCCATAACGGGCGATAACATCCGCCGCCAAGCGTTTGACGATCTCTATTTGAAAGGGTGTGTAAGCTTCCCAGGTGCGGCCTTGCGCCGTGTCTGTAGGGCCTTGATTGACGATTTCAATACCGATTGAAGTGTCGTTGATATTGGTGCGCCCCTGCCAATAGCTGACGCCGGCGTGCCAGGCACGCTCTTGTTCCGGCACCAATTGCACGATGACCGGCCCCGCATCGGTTTTCTGTTGCGGCACCAGATAATGCGCACTGACCTCTCCCTTGCTCAGTTCAGCCAATGCATGTTCGAATGAACCGGCGGTATAATGCAAGACCAGATGTTTGATTCTGCTGTCGGCGCCGACAGCATGATGACTGGTATCGACCAGATAATCGCCCCTATTCTGCAATTGCGTGCTTGAACAGGCCGCCAAAATAAGAAGCAGGCATCCTAGACAGCATTGCGTTATTGCTCGCTTCATTACCGACACCCCATAAATTCCGTAGCTTGCTCAGCCTAACATTCGCGCCCGCAATTTTTCTCGCAGAATTCGATCAGGATCCAAAATATGCAGATAAGCATCGATGCCGCCATACCGGTTATCCAGAAAATCGAGCATCCCGCGCATCGTTGCCGGCTCCGATGAAAATAAGGGTAAAAGCGAATTGATATCGGCACCGTCGGCGCTGAATTTAGCCAGCATGCGCTTTCGGATTCTGGAGATCCTGGTTGCCGACAATGCATAGTCGGCAACAATAACCTCGGGCGATGCGCCTACCGCCGCCAGCACCAGCGCCGCAAGTACCCCCGTTCTGTCTTTCCCCACCGTACAGTGAAACAGCACCGCGCCCGGACCTGCATTCGCAATGGCAGCCAGCGCTTCGGCCAATGCCGGCTGGCGCTGCGTTAATACTTCGCAATACAGGCCAAGCAATATATCGTCGACGCCGGCTGCACCGGCAAGATGTTCCTGCAAATCGAGATGGGCAAATAAAGGAACATGCGAATACTTGACAGCGCGATGCGCATGAAACGGATTGGGCTGGCGCGCAATTTCGCTCGCGTCGCGCAAATCTATGACGCTGGCAAGGCCGGCATCGAGCAACGCTTCGATCCCGCTATCGTTCAAATCGTGCAGCGAATCGCTGCGCAATACCCGGCGCCACCGGATATTGCCACCGCCACCGACCGGATAACCGCCAAGATCGCGCAGATTGCAGATGCCGCCCAAGACGATATGTCTTTCAACTAATGGATTCATGGAAGACATTTGACCTCAGATAAAATGGGCCGCATGGTCAACTGCTCAGCATTAGATAATGGACCGGATCAGGCGGCAGCATCCCATGCCATCCGGCCTGCAGGATGACGCTAATCAAGTTGATTATTACCACCGCACCGAATGCAAAAAATACGCCTTTGGCGATCGGCCAATTAAGCTGCGTGAATGTGTCTGTCGTTGAAGCAAAGATCAACATCACGCCGGCTGCCAATGCATGACCTATGAAAACAAGCAAACATATCGTATATAAATGCATGCCGAGGACAGTGCCGCCAAATCCCGGATCGCCCGGCAATATATGCAAGAGAACTTGCCGTACCGCGATAGCAGCGCCGAGCAATGCTGCCAGAACGGACATGCCGCCAGCGATTGCCAGATCGCGATGCGTCAGTGCGGAACGCCGATTCTGCGCCAGCAAAAAACACGGTCCAAGCGCACATAACATGATTGCAATGCGTTGCAAGAAACAAAGAGGGCAAGGTAATTCGCCAAGTGCAAACTGAACAATCAGCGCAGCGGCCAGAATAAGCGTCAATACGAGCGTATTGAGCGTGGCGGCAATCAGATAGAGACGGGACATTATTCTCTCCTCAGAAGGCCAGATGAAGCGGTGTATCGATATCTAGCACCAGTATGAGAGCGGCGCTGATTGTTGCCAACACGAACAGTGCGGCATAAATCGTGCGTCCGTACCAAATACTTACCGATGTTGCCAAAATCACCACTATCAATAGCGCGAAAAACATTTTATTGTCCTTTTGTTGTTTTAATAAAGTGGGTATAGCACATGCGCCATAGCACGGCTATATCCACTTTATTTAAGAACCGAAAATTTTTGCATCTTATGTCTTAAGCCACAAGATGATTAAACCTCAAACAGTTGACGATCAATTCTCACAAATACACCATAGGAACATTACAAAAGCCATTTCCCCCTCCTTTTAGATTGAACTGAAAGTTCGTTTTTAGAAACCGCTTTTTAAAAACTATTCTCATCGAGCTTATACCGCAGCCTGAAATACACGCCCTGCGCGGTATCGGCCATGCCCGCAAAATCCCGGTCGGTAAAACCGACCACGTTATAGCCGGCCGACAACCACAAGTCATCCTTGACCTGATAGCCCGCTTCCAGCCCGAAGGCCTGCTTGCGCTGTCCCATATTGTCGGCAAACACCGAAGCCCCCACGCCCATATCCCAACGCCGGCTCACATCATGCGTGATGCGCCCCGACAACAAATGCCCGGCAATCCGGTCATGCCCGTTGCGCCCGTCCATGGTCTTGTATTTCGCCGCATAGCGGCCCGAAGCCTCCCAATGCCGCATCGGCTGCACATTGGCGTGCAGCGAGACGATATGCGCCGTTTCATTGTCCGCAGTGCGCTCGCCGCTGCGCACCGTGCGATGCTCGTAATAGCCCAGCGCATTGACCCGATTGCCCTGCGTTTCGCGATACGCCAGGCCGATGCGCTGGCGCGCCCGCAGTTGATCGCGCCCGCCGTTCGTCGCTTCGCCTTTGCCGCGCACCACATATAAGGCGTTCTTGCCCAGCACGGTCCAGTTCTCGTCCCAGCGATAGCCGATGCCCAGGGTGTACAAATAACTGGTATCGGCATCGCTGACCCGCACATCCAGCCCGGTCGTGCCCTTCAATTGCTGGCTATGCCGGTATTCCAGCACGGTGCTGATGCCGGTCGCTTCGGTGGCGCTGCGGCCTTTGCCGCCCGATTCATTGGCATCGCTGCCCCTGCCAGATAAGCTGCGCGTGCGCTCAAAGCTGCTGCGCACATTCAATTTCTCATTGACCTGCCAACTGTTGCGCGTTCCATACGCCGTTTCCGCCCCGCGTCCGGTCATCGGCCGCGCACCGCGGTATTCGCTGAACGCCTGCCCGCCTTCGGTGTAATCGCCCTCGATCCCGAGCAGCGTCCGGTAGCTGCGCGCACCCTCTTCGATTTCATAAGCGCTGCCCAGGCTGGAGATGACTTCATGCCGGCCATACAGCCGCGCCTTGTCCGACAACGCATACTCCGCCCCCAGCGCCAGCGCGCGCTTGTCGGCACGCCGCACATCCTGCTCGACTTCGCCATACATATTGGCCTTCGGCAAGCCCGGCACCGCACTGCTGATGCGGCTGCGCAGCGTCAATAAATCAATCTCTTCTTCCTCTTTGCCCGCTCGCCTTGTCGGTAAAAGGCAGCTTGACCGCTGTTGCGCCGGCTTCTTCCTCGCACGTAGCGTTGCCCGCTGTGCAATGCAGCGTATTGCGATTCCATTTGCTCAGGTCGGCCGTGTCGTAGCCGCCGGACTGGGCGTCAAAAATCTGAATCTCCGGCGGGGAAGATAAATCGAATATTTTAGAAATCGGCTGTTGCACATCCGCCGGCGCCTGCTGCCATTGCGTACTCCACTGCGTTTGCGCGCGTGCGGCATCGGTAAAATTGCTGCCCGTCACTTCGAAATAGGTAGTTTGTTCCGCGCCGCCGAGTTTCGGATTCGGCGCTGCCGTGTCGCTGATTGCGACCGGGATATCGACGATCAGCTTTTCCATTTGCGCCAAATCGACGCCCTCAATCAGATTGCCGCTGCCCGACCATTTTTTTAG
>DATMOE010000344.1:0-6886 GCA_035568435.1 Herbaspirillum sp.
TCTGCAAAATCAACGGGGTGCCGCGAAAGATGACGGCATACAGCCGCGCACAGCCCGACAGCAGCCGGTTGCGCGCCATCTGCATGCTGGCCAGGATGAGGCCCAGCACCAGACCGCCCAGCAGCCCGATACTGGTCACGCCTACCGAAAGGACGACCCCTTTTTGAAGATAATCCAGGGTCAAGTAGTGTAAGAATAAATCCATCGGAGATCGCCCTTCTTCACTTACTTGGTGCTAGTGCTGATAATCCGCGGCGCTTCGAGCGCGCTCACATCAAGGGTCCACTTTTTCAGCAATGCCGTTTCGACGCCGGACTTCTGGGCCTCTTTCAAAGCAGCGACCATCGCGTCGCGCAACTGCGTATTTTTCTGTGCGACGCCGATACCGATGTAGTACGGCAGCGTCACCGCGAGCGCCTTGCTCAGTTTCTCGGGATAGGCTTTGACCGCCTGATCGACGGTGTTGACGTCGTTTATGTAGGTATCGGCGCGTCCGGCGAGGATCGCTTGAATGCAGCTCGCATTGTTGTCATAGAGTTGCACCGTAGGGGCTGGCTTACCGGCCGCCTTGCAAGCCGCAGTCATGTTTTCGATCAGCGGTACTTCGACGAAGCCCGTGTTTTCCGCCGCCGTCACGCCGCAGAGGGAGAGGTCGATCCCTGTGATCTTCTTCGGATTATCCTTCGCAACCAGTACGCCGTCCGACACCTTCGAATAGGTGATGAAGTCGGCCGCCTTGGCGCGGTCTTCGGTGGCATAGATATCGGACATGACGAAGTCTGCTTGCCCGCTTGCTACGGTAGGAATCAGTGCGGCAAATCCGACCGGCTTGTACGCTACTTCAAAGCCAAGGCATTTTCCGAGCGCTTCGCCCATGTCAATGTCGAAACCGATGTACTTGTTGGGATCCTTGGGATCGAGCGCTTCGTAGCCTGGCGTATGCGGATTGATCGCGTTGGTCAGCGTTTTACCCTTGAACTGCGAATACTTGCTTTGCAAAGCTTGGCATGCGGCCGGGGTGGCGATGTCGGTACTTGCGGCATACGACGATGCTGCAAAACCCAAGCCCAGGCCCAATACGCACACCGTAAACAAAAAAGCCTGCGATAAACACTTGCCCAACGTGGATCGAGTGTCCGCGTTGCGAACACCCTCTTGATCCACCACTTTTTGTACAAAACGCATGTCGAACTCCCCAATGTTGGTTGACGCAGTCACGGACAGACTGCCAGTTCCAATGAGCAATTAACATGCCAATGAAGGTATCGACAAACGCCGTAGAAGTTACGGCCGCCACAATGACGCTGCGGCTGAAGTGATGACTAGCCGATTGCGCTGCCTGCCTGGGAATTCTGGAAATGTTCGACAAATGCGGTAAACACGCGGGCCGCATGCGCGGCGTCTTCGGCGCTCATGATTTCGGCCGGATGATGCGAAATGCCGCCATTGCCGCAGCGCACAAACAGCATTGCGACGTCGGCCACCGCCGCCATCGCCATGGCATCGTGCCCGGCGCCGGACGGCAGTTCGCGCAGGGGCAATCCGGCGCTCTGCAATGCCTGGCGCAATTGCTGTTGCAGCCACGGCGCGCAAGGCACGCTGTCTGCTTCATGTGTTTTGCGCACATGCGGCACGACGCCGCGGCGTGCCGCAACGCTGTCGATTGCCCGCAATACGTCGTCGACCGCGGCGCGCCGCACTGCGTCGTCGCCGGCACGGATATCGATGCTGAATACGGCGCGTCCCGGCACCACGTTGGCGGCGCCGTCCGGGATGTTGAATTGCCCAACGGTGCCAACCAGGCCGGCGGCCTGGCTGCAGCGACTTTCGATGAACAGGGTGATTTCCGCCGCGGCCGCGGCCGCGTCGCGCCGCAGCGCCATCGGCACGGTGCCGGCATGTCCGGCCAGACCTTCCAAATCCACCGAAAAGCGGGTTGCACCGGAAATGGCGGTAACAATCCCCAGCGGCAGATTTTCGTTGAGCAGCACCGGGCCTTGCTCGATATGCACTTCGACGAACGCCAGCAATGCTTCACGCGCATAGGCGGCGCGCGCCACATCGGCGCTACTGAATCCGAGCGCCGCCGAATCGATCGCGTCGCGCATCGAAATACCGTCCTGGTCGAGGTTTTCCAAGGTCGCGATGTCGAAGGTGCCGGCGGCGGCGCGGCTGCCTAATAAGGTGGCCTTGAAGCGCACGCCCTCTTCTTCGGCAAAACCGATCACCTCGATCGCATGCGCGAAGCGGCGGCCGCTGCGGTTCCAGGCGTCGACACAGGCAATCGGCAGCAGAATCCCCAAATTACCGTCATATTTGCCGGCATTGCGTACCGAATCGTAATGCGAGCCGGTTGCCAGCGCCGGCGCACCCGGCGTCAGGCCTTCGTAGCGCCCGATGACATTGCCGACCGCGTCGCCGCGCACGGTCATACCGGCTTCCAGCATCCATTGCGCCAGTTGCATCGCGGCAGCGCGGTGTTGCGAGGTCAAATAGGTACGGGTAATCAGGGGCGCGGTTTCGGTATAGAGCGCCAACGTGTCGGCATCGCGCATGATGCGCTGGCCGATTTCATCCCAATGCGCGGAATGCGCTAAAACAGTCGCTGCGGTAACCACGGGCGTGTTCACTTGGCGTCTGCTCCTTCCGTAAACCAGGCGCCGATCAATGCGCGCTCCTGGTCGGTGATGTGCGTCATATTGGCCAGCGGCATGGTCTTCTGGATGACGGCCTGTTGGTATATCTGTTGTGCATGTTGCAGGATCAGCGCTTTACTGTCGAGCACGATATTTTTGCCGGGCGCCGGCATCAGCGTCGGCTGCGCGGCGTGGCATTGCAGACAGCGCTCGCCGATGATTTGCTGGACCTGCGCGAACGACACCGCAGTATTGCCCGCCGAGGCGAGCGGTGCTGCAACGGGTGCGGGCGCCAGCCAGAACCCCACGCCGATCAGGATCGCGACTGCGGCGCCCGGATAGCGCCAATCGACAATCGCCTTGTGCCGCAGCAGAAAAAATTCGCGTATCAATACCCCGGCCAGCATCATCAGCAACAGCACCAGCCAGTTATTGGCGGCCTCGTACATCATGCTGTAATGATTCGACAGCATCGCAAAGATCACCGGCAGCGTGAAATACGTGTTGTGGACGCTGCGCTGCTTGCCGCGCTTGCCGTGAATCGGGTCCGGCGGCTGTCCGGCGCGCATCGAGGCGATCACCTTGCGTTGGCCGGGAATAATCCAGAACAGGACATTGGCGCTCATGATCGTGGCCATCATCGCCCCCGCCAGCAAAAATGCCGCGCGCCCCGCGAAGACATGGCAGGCCACCCAGACCGCGGCCACCACATACAGCGTGACCAGCGGACCGACGATACGCTCGCCGTTCTCGCGGTCGCCGAAGCAGCGGCAGATCACGTCGTAAAACACCCACCCCAATACCAGGAACGCCAACGCCGCCGCGATCGCTGCAGCGGCCGGTATCTGCATGACATTCCGGTCGATCAGGTAGGTATTGGCGTTAAACAGATACAACACCGAAAACAGCGCGAAACCGGAGAGCCAACTGCTGTACGACTCCCAGTAAAACCAATGCAGATGTTTGGGCAGGGTCTCCGGCGCCACCACGTATTTTTGTGGATTATAGAAACCGCCGCCATGCACCGCCCACAACTCGCCGCCGACGCCTTTTTCCAGCAGTGCGGGATCGGTCGGCCGCTCCAGGCTGTTGTCCAACCAGACGAAATAAAACGACGCGCCGATCCAGGCAATCCCGGTAATCACATGCAACCAGCGCAACAGAATATTGCACCATTCGAAGAGGTAACCTTCCATTAACTGCCCCGATACGTCGAGTAAGCCCATGGCGTCACCAGCAGCGGCACATGATAATGCGCGGCGGCGTCGGCAATCCCGAAACGCAGCGTCACCACGTCGACAAATGCCGGCTGCGGCACAGAAACACCCTGTGCAATAAAGTAATCGCCGGCATGGAAATCGAGTTCGTACACGCCGACTTTAAAATGATCGCCGCTTAACAGCGGTGCATCGCATCGACCATCCGCATTGGTTCTTGTCGATAAAATGTGTTGCCGCTGATTGTCGACAACTTCAAATAACTGTATAACGACTCCTGCAGCGGGGATTCCACGGCTGTTGTCGAGAACGTGGGTAGTTAATTTACGCATAGGAATGGCTCATTTCAAAACGTCCTTTTTTAGTGCATCGCACACAAATTCTGTGCATTATATTCAATGATCCGCACAAAATTGTTGCATTTATTAATTAACATTGTCGACAAGTTTGAATACCGCAACGCGACATCCGCATCTGCAATATTATCGACCACAACACAGCTTTCAAACACAAGTCATGAACAAATCCACCAGGAAAATTCGCGGCAGTGCGCCGCCCGGCGCCGAAGAACTGATGTATCAAGACGTCTACAGCGCCATCATGGAACATCGCTTGCCGCCGCGCACCAAACTCACTGAGCAGGTCTTGTGCCAGATCTACGATACCGCGCGCCATACTGTGCGCAAAGTATTGACGCGATTGTCGACAGAAGGATTGGTCGACCTGGAAGCCAACCGCGGCGCTTTCATCGCCAGCCCATCCAGCACCGAAGCCAAGGATATGTTCGAACTGCGCCAGATCCTCGAACACGCCACGCTGGCCCAGGTGGCGCGCGACGCCACGCCGCGTCAATTGGCTGCGCTGCGCAAACTAGTCAACGAAGAACGCAACGCCTATACCACCGGCGACCGGCCGCGCTGGATCCGCCTGTCGGCGCAATTCCACCTGGAACTGGCACAGTTGACCGGCAACGTGCTGCTGGTAGATACACTGCGCCGGCTGGTGTCGCGCACCACGCTGCTGATCGCCACGGTCGAATCCCCAGGTCAAAACGCCTGCTCCTTCGACGAACACGATGAAGTGCTGAGTGCGCTTGAAAACGGCGACATTGCGCTGGCACAGGAACACATGGCACATCACTTGCATAACTGTGAAGAACGGGTCCAGCCTGAAGACGTGGAAGATTTCGATTTACGCTCGGTGTTGAGCGCGTTTCGGCCTTCTTCCAAATCCAAATAAGCAAAATCAGAAAAACCAACATGCTTAATCCGCGCCCACCAGCCACATCGAAATACCCCCGTGACATGATCGGCTACGGACAGCATCCGCCGCACGCGCAATGGCCTGGCCAGGCCCGCATCGCAGTGCAGTTCGTCCTCAATTACGAAGAAGGTTCGGAACGCAACGTGCTGCACGGCGACGCCGGCTCCGAACAATTTTTATCGGAAATCATCGGCGCCGAATCTTATCCGGCGCGCCACATGTCGATGGATTCGATGTACGAATACGGCTCCCGCGTTGGCGTTTGGCGCATATTGCGCGAATTCGAGCAGCGACAATTACCGTTGACTGTATTCGGCGTGACGATGGCCCTGCAACGCAATCCCGACGTTACCCACGCCTTCATCGCGCTGGGACATGAAATCGCCTGCCACGGCTCGCGCTGGCTGCATTACCAGAAAGTGCCGATCGACACCGAACGCGAGCACATGCGCATCGCCGTGGCCGCCATGCGCGAACTGACCGGCAGCGCGCCGCTGGGCTGGTACACCGGACGCGACTCGCCGAACACACGGCAATTACTGATTGAACAAGGCGGCTTTGTCTACGATGCGGATTATTACGGCGACGATCTGCCGTTCTGGACCGAAGTCGCGCTATCCGACGGCAGCAGCCGATCGCATTTGATCGTGCCGTATGCGCTCGACAGCAACGACATGCGTTTTGCGTCGCCGCAGGGATTCAACACATCCGAGCACTTCTACCAGTATCTGAAAGATAGTTTCGACGTCCTGTACGCAGAAGGCGCAACCGCGCCGAAAATGCTGTCGGTCGGCATGCATTGCCGCCTGCTGGGCCGTCCGGGCCGGCTGCGCGCACTGCAACGTTTTCTCGACTACATCCAATCGCACGACAAAGTATGGGTGGCGCGCCGCATCGACATCGCCAACCATTGGATCAGCACACATCCGGCATCCCCCCTATGACCAGCATTACCCTGAACGACCTCAACGGCGCCGACACAGCCGCCTTCACTGCCCTGCTAGGCGGCGTGTTCGAACATTCCCCATGGATCGCAGCCCAAGCCGCAGCCGGCCGCCCTTATGCCGCCATTGCCGGCCTGCATGCGGCGATGTGCCGGCAGGTCGAACAGTCGGGCCATGCGGCGCAATTAGCGCTGATCCGCGCCCATCCAGAACTGGCCGGCAAGGCTGCATTGCGCGGTGAACTGACGGTGGAATCGACCAAAGAACAACAAGGCGCCGGATTGAATTTATGCAGTGCGGAAGAATTTGAAAAATTGCACGCGCTCAACCACGCCTACAACCAGAAATTCGGCTTCCCCTTCATCGTCGCGGTACGCGGACACACAAGGAACAGCATTCTGGAATTAATGGAACGGCGATTGCAAAACGACAGCGTAGAAGAAATGCAGCAAGCGCTGCAACAAATCTATCAAATTGCGCTATTCCGCCTGCAAGAATTGATCGAAGAAAATGACTCATCCGAGCCTCGGAGGTGACCCTTCGACAGGCTCAGGGCGAACGGGGTTTTGTGAAAATTTAAAAGAAAACCGTTCGTCCTGAGCAGGCCGCAGGCCGTGTCGAAGGATCACCGCAACAGGTAAAACTTAAAGGATTTCAAATCCTCTAGAAGTGATACTCGGCGCGTACCATTGGGGTTTTGGCCAGTGACCCCGGCACTTGCGGCTGATTACCGAACTTGTTGCGCCAGTATTGATACTCGAGGCCGACGCGCAACTTGTTATTGCCCAAACCCAATATCGTACCCAGGTTGTACATCAACATTGCA
>DATMOE010000345.1:0-3732 GCA_035568435.1 Herbaspirillum sp.
ATGAGGTCGCCTCTTATCTTAAAGCGCAGTACAAAAAATCCGCTTTGCCTACCGCATCCATAACGCCCCCTGCCTCGCCGACCAGAAACCCCGAGATCACGATCAACGGCGCAGCGCATGCGGATGCAGGCTTGAAAAAGATTTCGTTAACGTGGTGGAAGGACGGCAAAACGGCAACAAAACAATCGGCCGTATTGAAGTTCAGCGCCGGTGACGATGCCGATGTAAGCCATGCGATCACCTTGCCGGACGACGGACACTACCAGTTTGAACTTTCAGTGCAAGCACAGGATGGTCAAACGGCGGTATCCGCGCCGCAGACGGTGCTGCTGGACGCCACTAAGCCGACAATCACGATCCTGTCGCCTGCGCCGGATAGCACTCATGAAGAAGAATTGAAGCTGGCGTTCACCGTCGAAGACGCCGGCACCGGGGTCAATGATATCCAGATACGGCTAGGTGACGACAGCGCTCCCTGGATAAAAAATATTCCCATTAACGCGGCGGGCAAGTATTCGCACGTGCTGCCGCTGGACGAGGTTGACGCAGGCACGCTGAGAGTCACCATCTGGGCCGTTGATAAGGCAGGTAATCAACAATGGAAATATGCCTCCTATGTCAAACAGGAGCAGCGCCGGTTTTCGGCAGCGCAGGCATTGGCGCTGACGCTCGATATGATCGCGCCGCCAGTTTCCGGCCAGACCGATCCAACGCTTACCGCCGCGACGGTCGCGCAGCAAGCGCCTTTCGTCTACCGGGTCGTGTTGAGCGCGCAAAAGCAGAGCGTGGAAGAGGCCTCGCTGCGCTATCGTTTGCCGGGCGGCTTGTCTCCTGCAGGTTCGCCAAGCGTGCTCGTCGATGCAACAAAACAGGTCAAGCTCAACCCAAGTTGGGACGGCGATGCCAATGATGAATTGCTCGATGCCAAAACCATGCTGGCGCCGTCGCAGACCATCACGATCGATATTCCGGTTGCTGTTAAGGAGCAGGTCGAGGATGGCGTAGCGGTGCAAAGCACGGTCAATGCCGGCGCCGGCAATCTGATCGATGCGCTGAGCGCGAAGCATACCGTCAAGGTGCGTGAACGCCAGCGCGGCGGCGATCAGGTGATGGTGGTGAAATCCAGCGATGCAAAGGCCTCGGTACAGCCGGGTGCAAACATCGTGTATCGGATCAGGGTCAGCAACCAGACGAGCAGAATCGCGCGTAATTTACTGATCCGCGATCGCGCGCCGGATCATACGACATTGCTTTCCTCTTCTTGCGGCGAACTGTCGCCGGAGACGTGCAAGACTTATTTGCTGAACGATAGCGATATCGTCGAAGACCAGATGACGCATGATGCTTTATGCACAACGCCTGGCAGGAAATCGGCTCCAGACGGGCGTCATGTTATCTGGTGTCTGAACGGCGATCTTGCGCCCTTGGATGAGTATGTTGTTGATTACACCATCCAGGTAAATGGGACAGCGCCACCACCTTAAATAGCTGTAAACGCCTTCGGTGGCGCTCATTCGGAGCACAGTTTGTATGCATGCGATCCTTCGACACGCTGCGCTGCTCAGGACGAACGGTCTTTTATGTTTTACGAAAACCATAAAAACCCGTTCGTCCTGAGCAGCGCAGCGTGTCGAAGGCGCACCGCTCTCCCACCTTGTCTCATACGCAATACTTCCCCCGCTTAATCCCCCCAAAGCCCGCACGCCGCCCCTCACGCCCGCTGATTTATCAAACAAATAGGACTGATCCTATGTCCTGCTGCCGATCTGGAAAGTAAAGTTCTTCTTACTGAATAAAGCGCTGTCCCACCCGTCTTCGAGCTGTTTCGAAGAGCACGCTTTTCCTTTTAATCCGTGTCCGCCAATGGCTGCCGCGATTCATTATTGGATTGAATCATGTTTAAAAAATCACTTATCGCAGCGGTATTGGCTATCGGCGGATTGCATGGCATTTCGGCAACAGCAGCACCGGCAATCGCAACGGCATCTGCCGCACCATTGACGGCAGCCGCACCGGATTCGCCGTTGACTGTTGTACTGACGGTCAAAAAAATCATCATCAAAGACGACAAAGAACAGCGCGTCGATGCCAGCGATGCCGCACCGGGCGATGTCCTGGAATATCGCGCCGAATATAAAAACGTCGGCGCGACGGCATTGAACAAAGCAGCGATCACCCTGCCGATGCCGATGCACACCACCTTTATCGAAGGCTCTGCGCAGCCTGCCGGCGTCACGGCCAGCAACCGGAGCGCCATTACGGTCTTCATGTCGCCGGCATTGTTGCCACAAACACCGGACGACAGCATCGGCGCATTGCGCTGGAACGTCATCAAGCTGATGCCGGGCCAAACGGCGGCAGTCAGCGCCCGCGTGCGCATTGATGAAATGACGCTGGCGGCGCAACCGGCCTCGGCCGCAAACGATCAAGGCGGTAAAAAATGAGTTCGATTTTCAATACCAATCAATCCAGAAAAACAATTTCGAGGGAAAAGCACATGTTTGCTTCACATAAAATTCTTAGCGGGCTGTTAGCCCTGCTATTCCTGCTGCTGGCGCTGTCGGCATTCAATGCCAGGGCCGCATTGCCGGATGCCGGCACATCGATCGGCACTGCGGCCACGGTGACGTTCACGGTGGGCAATGTGCAGGAAAAAAGCATCAGTAATATGGTCAGCACGACGATTGCCCAAGTCTATGCGACCGATATCAAGTCATTAAGCGACACAGTTCCTGCCAAAGCAGATACCAATGCGGACATGCTGTTTGCCGTTAAAAATATTGGTAACGGCACCGATGACGTGACCTTGACTGTTTCGGAATTTCCCACAGGGATTGCCATCGTCAAGATGTTTGTTGCCGATAGCAGCGGCGTCCCGATCGAAAGCACCGGCGAGGACATTATTAGCGGAAAAGGTTTTGCGTTGAGCGGTATTCCACGTGACCAGATCAAGAACATCGTGGTGCGGATGAAGGTTCCTAAAGATGCGCAAGAGAACACCGATTACGAATTCAAATTTCAAGCGGCAAACATCAGTAAAACGAATCCGCGACCAGTCAATGGCGCCGTGCACGTTGTCGCTGAAATTCCATTCACAGTCAAGGCCGGTAAAAACGCTTCACTGGATGACAAGAAAAAAACGCTGGTCGCATTTAATGTGTACGGCGGAACGTCCGTGAAGGGGTATTTTGAAGTGATCCTGGCCAAAAAATCGGACCTGTCGCGCACCGCGGTTGCCTATAATATTTTGCAAGATCGCATTGTTTTCAACAGCAATGAGCTCAATAAGAACGATATAAAAGCCGATGGGGAAAAAAGACTGTTTACAGTCGATGCGATGCCTGAAAATTGGAATACCGATTTTAAAATGAACATCGAGATTCCAAGCGCTAAAGATGGCGACGAGTTTGTCATGTTCGTCAAATACGGCAAAGCAGAAGCAAATGACATAGCGCCGGCTGGAAAACTGTCCACCTCGACCGAACTTCAAATTTCCAATGTGGCTGCGATGGCTAAGCCGACGCTGCTGGTGATCGGTAATAGCGCCACGCCTACCAAGAACCCCCTCGGGAACGACGCATTGGCGACGATCGCCGATGCCGTTTCGGGCGGCACGGTTGACTACACATTGACACTGAAAAACGAAAGCAAAGTACCTGAAAATTTCAGTCTGGCGCTGGATTACATCAGCAACCAGTCGATCCGCAATATGACTGTATTGGACGAGCTGGG
>DATMOE010000346.1:0-6210 GCA_035568435.1 Herbaspirillum sp.
GAGATGGCAGAGTCGTCGGTGGCTGAAGTTGAGGCTGAAGTTGCGGTTGCGGTCACAGTTTCGATCGCACCGCCTGTCGCCGATGCGCAGTCCGGCGATGCCGCATGGGACGACGACGGGCCGGTCGCGGCCAACGTTGCATCGGCGCCGCTCAAAACTGCATTGACGCTGTGCATCAAATCCGGCGCCGCTGCAGATTCCTCGCGTTATCTATTCATCGACCGCGCCTCCACTGTGCAAGGTGCGGATGAATTGTTCGATAATATTTTATTGGCGTTGGGCCTGCAAAAAGAAGCCCGGATACAAGGCGATCTGTCCGTTATGACGGCACAGATCGCTGCGCATAAACCATCGGTATTGATCGTGATGGAACCGGCTGCAGCCTTGCAATTGATCGATGGCGATCATGCTGGGTTCGATACCTTGCGGGGGCGCATGCATCGTGTCGGCACCGGTGTTGGCACGTTACCCGCGTTGATCACTTATGGGGCGGTGCATCTGCTGCGCAATCCAGCCGATAAACGCAAAGTATGGGACGACCTGTGTTTGTTGACGACCTTGCGGGCTTCCGATGTCGTTGATCCGGCATAGATTAATCACCGCGTTCCAAGCGCAATTTCACCGGCGTCATGGCCATTTGCGCGATCCGCATGTGCGCGCGCTCGCCTGGTTGCTGACGGCGCCTAATTTACTCGATGCGTGCGCAGAGCGCTGGCATGGCGCGATCGCCGTGCTGGACGCCATGCATAGCGATGCG
Source organism: Herbaspirillum sp. (assembly GCA_035568435.1). GTDB lineage: Bacteria > Pseudomonadota > Gammaproteobacteria > Burkholderiales > Burkholderiaceae_D > Herbaspirillum. The sequence goes on from DATMOE010000346.1 coordinate 758, forward strand.
TGGCTGCGGGCGCTGGATGAGAATCCGGTCGCATTGCAGGCGATCATCAACGAGCGGCCGACGGCGCGTCTCGGACGTTATGCCGAACAGCTATTAGGATTTTATTTACAGCAGAACGGTCTCCTGTTTGCCACCAATATTCAGATTCACGCCGGCGCCAACGCCACTATCGGCGAATTCGATTACCTGTTGCACGATTTTGCCGGGAGGGCGCTGATCCATTGGGAATTCGCCACTAAATTCTATTTGCTGGAATCGCAGCGCACGGTGCCGCAGGCCGATTGCTTTGTGGGGCCGAATCTGGCCGATACGCTGGGGGCAAAAATGGACAAGATCATGCATCGGCAATTGCGGCTGTCGCATCATCCTGCGGCACAGGCCTATCTGCCGTTGCCGGTTTCGCAGGCGCAGGCTTTGGTCAAAGGCTGGTTGTTTTATCGTGATCCGGCGGTCGCCTTGCCATCGGCCATGGGTGTGGCGGCAGATCATTGCCGCGGCTTCTGGTGTACCGGCGAGGAACTTGTGGCAGATGTCATGTACGACCAACAGCGGTATGCGATCTTGCCGCGCTTGCAATGGCTGGCGCCGACCCGCCTGCCGATCGTGGCAACCCTGTCGCCGGATCAATTGCAAACGGCGTTATCGGCATCGTTTGCAATCGATCCGGCGCCGGTGCTGATTGCGGTAATGGATCGCCATGAGGGCGGCACGGGTGATGAAATTGCGCTGGAAATCAGTCGAGGATTTATCGTGCCGGATGATTGGCGCGCGCTGGCCGCTGAGCGGGTACTCGGTGTGCAGTGATTAGTGTTTGTGTTCGCCGATCAGGGCGACTGTATCGAATGCGCGCTGGTTTTTCGCATGCAGGCGCATGACGCAATACATGGTGCCGGCGACAAAAATGCCGAACATGACGATGATCAGATTGATATTCAGATGGGCTTTGATCATGAACGCATACAGCACCAGCATGATCAGCACAGACAGATTTTCATTGAAGTTCTGTACTGCAATCGAATGGCCTGCGCTCATCAATACGTGTCCGCGATGTTGCAGCAAGGCATTCATCGGCACCACGAAGAAGCCGGACAACATACCGATGATCACGAGTAGCGGATAGGCGATCCAGACCGTGTGGACCAGCGTCATCGCCATCACTACCACGCCCATTGCAATCCCCAGCGGCATGACCGATAGCGATTTCTTGAGTGGAATAAAATGTGCGGCAGCCACCGCGCCGAGCGCGACGCCGACGGCAACCACGCCTTGCAGAATGGCGGCCTTGCCTAATGGCATGCCCAGCGAATGTTCCGCCCATTTCAGGACGATGAATTGCAAGGTGGCGCCGGCGCCCCAGAATAGGGTAGTGACCGCTAGTGAAATCTGGCCTAGCTTATCCTTCCACAAGGTACTGAAACAATTGCCGAAATCGATCACCAGTTTGATCGGATTGCGCTCTTGATGCGCGTAACGGGCGCCAGTATCGGGAATGCGTAAATTAAAAGCAGCCGCCACCATATAGATGAGCGTGATGATGCATAGCGCCGCTTCGGCAGTTTCTTCGAAATGAATGCCGATGCGCGGCAAGTAGGTATACAACAGGGTGTCGGCGACATGCCGGTTCAGCAGCGCGCCACCCATGACGGTGCCCAGAATGATGGACGAAACGGTCAGGCCTTCGATCCAGCCGTTGGCGGCAACCAGTTTTTCCGCCGGCAGCAATTCGGTCAGGATGCCGTATTTGGCAGGTGAATACGCCGCTGCGCCGAAACCGACGACGCCATAGGCAATCAAGGGATGGACGTTGAAAAACATCATGCTGCAGCCGAGGATTTTGATCATGTTGGTGATGAACATCACCCGGCCTTTAGGCAATGCGTCGGCAAATGCGCCCACGAATGCCGCCAGCACGACATAGGATAAAACGAAGAACAGCTTTAACAGCGGCGTCATCCATTCGGGAGAATGCATCTGCGTCAATAATGCGATTGCTGCAATCAGCAGGGCATTGTCCGCAAGCGACGAAAAAAACTGTGCCGCTATGATGGTATAGAAACCGCGATTCATCCGTTTTGAATTTGAAAAAGATACATTGGCCTGCTTTATACCATGAAAATATGACTGGCTTGAGTTCTAAGCACTATTCATAATAGATACATTTTTCATCCGCATTCAATTGCGCGCAGACTTTATACCCAGACCTTTATACCCAGACCTTTATGCCCAGACCTCTTGTAGCGACCATCGATATCTCAGCACTTCGGCATAATCTGGCAGTGGCGCGCCGCCACGCCGGCGACGCCAAGGTTTGGGCCGTCGTTAAGGGCGATGCCTATGGACATGGATTGGTGCGCGGCATGCAGGGCTTTGCGGATGCGGACGGTCTGGCGCTGATCGAACCCGACTATGCATTACGTTTGCGTGAGTTGGGCTGGCGCAAGCCCATATTATTGCTAGAAGGGTTTTTCGATAAAACCGATTTGCGTTCCGCATTGCAGCACGATTGGCAGGTAGTGGTGCATAACTGGCAGCAGATTGCACTGCTGGAAGCAGCGCCCCTCAGCGCGCCGTTGGTGGTGCATCTGAAAATGAACAGCGGCATGAATCGCCTGGGTTTCAATCCTGAGGCTTATCGCGTGGCGTATGCGCGCCTGCAGGCAATTGCCGGCATCCGAAGTATTGTGTTAATGACACATCTTGCCAATGCCGACGATGCCGCTAATCCGGCGTTGCCGCTGGCGCGTCAATTACAGTGTTTTGAAGAAGGCGTACAGGGTTTGCCGGGTCTGCGCAGCATCGCCAATTCGGCCGCCGATCTGATGCATCCGCAGACCGCGGCCGATTGGGTGCGCGCAGGGGTGATGCTGTACGGCGGCACGCCCTGTAAAACCCGCGCTGCACAATTCGATTTGCGGCCTGCGATGACCTTGCGCAGCGAAATCATCGGCACGCAGGATTTGATTGCCGGCGATGCAGTTGGCTACGGTAGTCATTTCGTGGCGCAACAGCCGATGCGCATCGGTGTGGTGGCATGCGGTTATGCCGACGGTTATCCGCGTCATGCGCCTACCGGTACGCCGGTATTGGTCAATGGCGTCATGACTTCCACGTTGGGCCGTATTTCGATGGATATGTTGATCGTCGATCTGAGCGGCATCAGTGACGCCGGCATCGGCAGCCCGGTTGTTTTGTGGGGCGAAGGACTGCCGATCGACGATGTGGCAAATGCCGCCGGCACGATCGGTTATGAATTGATGTGTGCATTGGCAAGGCGGGTGCATGTTGTAGAAATCAATGCCTGAGCGGGATGTAACGTCCTTTCAATTATGTAGAATCTCGGTCCCCAATGGCAAAAACGAAAACCAATTACACCTGTAGCGAATGCGGCGATATCAGTAACAAGTGGGCCGGCAAATGTCCGGCGTGCGAGGCCTGGAATACGTTGGTCGAAACCATCGTCGAAAACGGCGGTAACCGTTTTTCGACCACCCATCAGGGCTTGGCGCAAACCGCGCCGGTGCTCAGCCTGGCCGATATCGAAGCAATCGACGTGCCGCGTTTCGGCAGCGGTATCGAGGAGTTCGATCGGGTCTTGGGCGGCGGCCTGGTGCCGGGCGGCGTGGTCTTGATCGGCGGCGATCCGGGTATCGGCAAATCGACATTGCTGCTGCAGGCGCTGGCCAATATCGCCCGTTTGAAGAGAGTGCTGTACGTCAGCGGCGAAGAATCCGGCGCGCAGATCGCGATGCGCGCCAAGCGCCTTGCCGTCGAGGCCGGCGAGTTGAAACTGCAGGCCGAAATTCAACTGGAAAAAATTCTGGGTACGCTGGCCGAGCATAAGCCTGAAGTGGTGGTGATCGATTCGATTCAGACCATGTATTCCGATGCCTTATCGTCGGCGCCCGGTTCCGTGGCGCAGGTGCGCGAATGCGCGGCGCAATTGACGCGTGCGGCCAAGATGTCGGGCATTACTATCATTATGGTCGGCCATGTGACCAAGGAAGGCGCGCTGGCCGGACCGCGCGTACTGGAACATATCGTCGATACGGTGTTGTATTTCGAAGGCGATACGCATTCGAGTTTCCGTTTGGTGCGCGCCGTTAAAAACCGCTTCGGCGCAGTCAATGAACTAGGTGTATTTGCGATGACGGAAAAGGGTTTGAAGGGGGTATCGAATCCTTCCGCGCTGTTTTTGTCGCAGCATGAAAATCAGGTGCCTGGGTCCTGCGTCATGGTCACGCAGGAAGGTACGCGGCCATTGCTGGTTGAAATTCAAGCCTTGGTCGACAGCTCGCACGTGCCCAATGCACGCCGGCTCTCGGTCGGATTGGAGCAGAACCGGCTGGCAATGCTGCTGGCGGTATTGCATCGGCATGCCGGTATTGCGGCCTTCGATCAGGATGTCTTTATCAACGCGGTCGGCGGCGTCAAGATTACTGAGCCGGCGGCCGATCTGGCGGTATTGCTGGCGATTAATTCGTCGATGCGCAATAAGCCTTTGCCGCGTGGATTGGTAGTCTTCGGGGAAGTCGGGCTGGCCGGTGAAATCCGGCCTGCGCCACGCGGTCAGGAACGCTTGCGGGAAGCGGCCAAACTCGGTTTTGCGATTGCGATGATTCCCAAGGCGAACGCGCCCAAGCAAAAAATCGAAGGATTAAAAGTGATCGCAGTAGAGCGAATCGATGAAGCCTTGCAACGTATCCGGGACGAAGTCGATTAAGGGAAGTACTGATTAAGCGGCGTGGACGGTTCAATCGCGGGACTGTGATGCTCACCGTACTAAAGTACGGCTGCGCTTCTCGCCCCACGCTTGAACCGCCCACGCCACTTACTCAGCACTTCCCTCTTTTATTTTAAGTAGATAAGAGTACTTTCCTAAGGCCAAACGTGATAGGTCACGATGATTTGCGCCGTATCGCCGATGACCGGCGGCGACAATGAACCGACCCCGGTCACCTGATATTGCAGGAAGAACGACTGCAACGCATCCTTGCTGTTGAAGAAGTCGGTTTGACCGGTGCCGAACCTGCTCACGTTGAGACAGGTTTGCGTATTCTTCCAGCAGAGCGCAGCCTCAAAGCCGCTCGGCTGCGTTTTCGTGCCGTACTGCCACACCACATTCTCAATTGTCACGTGTCTGCCCACTATAGGCGGCGCTGGAAGCGGCGTGGTATAGACCATGTTTTTGCTGTACATGGTCGCGCTGACGACATTGACGGTATACGCGCCGTGCGGACCGGCATTGGCATCGAATTGTGGCGCCGATGCCGTCGCCGTGGCGTTGGCTGGCGGACTTGCCGTTTGCGCAGGAGCAACCGATGGCTGCGATACTGCGTAACCCTGTTGTTGACGGCTCATGAAATTGCGATCGACATACGCACCGGCCGTCGCAGGTGGCGCCGCACAGTAGAGCAGGGCGCATGCGGCGCTTGCTATCGGGAGTAGTCGTGTTT
>DATMOE010000347.1:0-4395 GCA_035568435.1 Herbaspirillum sp.
AAAGCCGGCATGATGACCAGCTTTTCCAGATTCTCGATGGTATAAGCCAGTGCCGGTTTTTCACCGCACCACCAGGACGCCACCGACGGCAACGCCAGCGGCTGTCCCAGCAAGCGCTGACTGATCGCCGGCAGAAAGCCATGCAGCGCACTCGCTTCGACCACGCTGCTGCCCAAGGCATTGGCAATGAGCACATTGCCCAGCCGGGCCGCCTGCACCAAGCCGGGCACGCCGAGCGCGGAATCGGCGCGCAATTCGAGCGGATCGCAATAGTTATCGTCGAGCCGGCGCCAGATCGCGTGAACCCGGCGCAAGCCGCCGATGGTTTTCAGATACACCATATCGCCGCGCACCATCAGATCGGCGCCTTCAACCAGCGGAAAGCCGAGCGTATGCGCCAGGAATGCGTGTTCGGAATAGGTTTCGTTATACGGGCCGGGTGTCAACAAGACGATCAGCGGCGCTTCGCCGTCATCGGTGCCGGGCGCGCGTTGCGCCAGACTATCGCGCAGTGTCTCGAAATAATCGAGCAGCGACTGCACGTGCATATCGGCCATGGCGTCGGGCAAGGCACGCGCCATGATCTGCCGATTCTGCAATGCATAACCGGCGCCGGAAGGCCCTTGCGTGCGATCGGCTACCGCCCACCAGCAACCGTCCGGCGAACGCGCCAGATCGATCGCATATAAATGCAGATGCACGCCGCCCAAGGGCTTGATGCTGCGGCAAGGCCACAAATAACCGTGTTGCCCGAAAATCAGCGCCGGCGGCAACAAGCCTTCAGCCAGCAGCGTCTGCGGCCCATAAACATCGGCAAGGATCGCATTGAGCAGCGTAGCGCGCTGCGCCACGGCGGCGCTCAGATGCTGCCATTCTTCGGCGGCGATGACCTGCGGCAGAAGATCCAATTCCCACGGCCGGGTAGCGCCTTTCGGATCGGCGTAGACGTTATAGGTCATGCCATCGGCGGCAATCGCATCGCGCACTTCCCGCGCACGGCGGCGCAGCATTTCCGGCGTCAGATGCTGCAACTGATCGATCAGCGCGCGCCAATGCGGACGCAGTTCACCATCCGGCGACAGCATCTCGTCATAGCGGTCAGTTTCTATCGGGTAATTTTCTAGTAAACGCCGATACATAAGATTAGAGACATAGGATCACATTCAAACGGGCCGCAATGAGAGGCGGCCCGTGTAGTTAGAATTCAAGGTTTTCTATAGGTATCCTTTGAATTTTTCCTGTGGAGGTGATCCTTCGATACGGCTTTCACCCTACTCAGGACGAACGGTTTTTTTGTGAAATTTAAAGAAAAACCGTTCGTCCTGAGTAGTCGCATAGCGACGTATCGAAGGATCACCACCGCAGGTAAAACTTAAAGAATTTAAAAGTAGCGCAAGTCTAACGTAAATGGAAACTCTGTCGACACTCGCGCTGGTTCCACCTGCATTTCCCCCGGCGTGTGATTCAAACAGAAAAATCGCCCCAAACGCCTGCTTTCCGCCTCAAACGCATTCACCGGCAGCACGTCGTAATTGCGCCCGCCCGGATGCACCACATGATATTGGCATCCGCCCAGACTGCGCGCATTCCAGGTATCGACCAGATCGAAGGTGAGCGGTGAATCGATGCCGATGGTCGGATGCAGCGCCGAAAACGGCTGCCATGCGCGATAACGCACGCCGGCAACAAACTCGCCGACCCTGCCCGTGGCTTGCAACGGCACCGCCACGCCATTGCAAGTCAGCACATAGCGATCGGGTGCCATGCCGCTGATCTTCACCTGCAGCCGTTCCAGCGATGAATCGACATAACGCGCATTGCCGCCGGCGCGGTTTTCTTCACCCAAGACATGCCATGGTTCCAGCGCAGTGCGCAGTTCCAAGCTTGCGCCCATCACATCCAGATCGCCGATTTTCGGAAAGCGGAATTCGAAATGCGGCAGAAACCACTCGGCCTGCATCGCATAACCGGCCTGCTGCATCTCATCCATGACATCGCCGAAATCCTGCCAGATGAAATGCGGCAGCATGAAGCGGTCATGCAATTCGGTGCCCCAACGCACCAGTTTGCGCGGTTTATACGGCGTCTTCCAAAAGCACGCCACCAAACCGCGCAACAGCAATTGCTGGGTCAAACTCATGCGTTCATGCGGCGGCATTTCGAATGCGCGCAATTCCAGCAAACCGAGCCGGCCGGTGCTGCTGTCCGGCGAATACAGCTTATCGATACAAAACTCAGCGCGATGGGTATTGCCGGTGACATCGATCAACAAATTGCGCAGCAAACGATCCACCAGCCACGGCCCGCATTCGCCTTTGGCCAATTGCTTTTCCATCTCGATAAACGCCAGCTCGACTTCGGCAACGGCATCGTTGCGCGCTTCGTCGAAACGCGGCGCTTGCGAAGTCGGCCCGATGAACATGCCGGAAAACAGATAAGACAACGACGGATGGTTATGCCAATAACTGATCAAACTGCGCAACACATCGGGCCGCCGCAAGAACGGCGAATCGTTGGTCGTCGCTCCGCCCATCACCAAATGATTGCCGCCGCCGGTGCCGGAATGATGGCCGTCCATCATGAATTTTTCCGTGGTAAGCCGCGTCACGCGGGCCGCCTGATACAGATACTCGGTGCCGGCCACCATTTCAGCCCAGCTATGCGCCGGCTGGATGTTGACTTCAATCACACCGGGGTCCGGCGTCACGCTGAACTTGCGCAAACGCGGGTCCGATGGCGGCTCATAGCCTTCCATCAACACCGGCTGGCGCAGCTCGATGGCGACCGCTTCGATTGCCGCCACCAGTTGCAGATATTGCTCCAGCTTGGCCAACGGCGGCATGAACAGATACAGCACCCCATTGCGTACTTCGGCGCACAGTGCGGTGCGGGTGATCCAATCGGCCGATTCGAATTTCTTCGGCGCTGGTGCGTCCAATGCGTCCGCTGCATCCAGCACATCCATTACGGCAATTTCTTCCGCGCTGTCATCCACAGCGGTTTCTTCGGCCATGGATCGCGCCATCAATTCGGCTTGCGGCGGCAGCTTGGCAAAGGTTTGCGTCGGGTCTTGTTGATGGACCACCGGATACTCGGCCTTTTCCACCCACGGTTGCGAATCCAGCGGCAAACGGTAACCGATCGGCGAATCGCCCGGCGCCAGATAACATTGCTCGCTGCGTAAATACCAGCGGCTGCTTTGCCAGCCGCTGTCATCGGGCTTGTAGGACAGCGGCAATATATAGCCTACCGGTTGGCCCAGCCCCTGCGCAAACACACGCGCCAGCCGCGCCCGTTCCATTGCATCATCCAGCCGCGCATTGGCGACATCGACGTTGATCGGCAGCTTGCGTTCACGCCAAAGATATTGCAGCGCATCTTCGTAAGCGCCGAAGACATACGCATCGTCGAGCGCCAGATTCCAGGCCACCAATTTCAAAAACTTTTCGCACTGCGCCACATCGATTTCGGCGGCTTTGGTTTCATCGGCAATCAAGGTCGCATCGCGCCAGATCGGCAAGCCGTCGCGCCGCCAATAACAATTGAGCGCCCAACGCGGCAATTGCTCGCCCGGATACCATTTCCCCTGGCCGAAATGCGGCAAGCCCTGCGCCGCGTATTTTTCGCGCAGCAGGTGATACAGCGTCGCCGCCAACGGCTTTTTGGTCGGCCCCAGCGCCGCCGTATTCCACTCCTCCAGATCGGGATGATCCAGCGCGACAAAGGTCGGCTCGCCGCCCATCGTCAAGCGCACATCGAGCGTATCCAGATCGTCGTCGATCAGATGGCCGAGCTGCGCAATTTCCGCCCAGCATTGTTCTGAATACGGCTTGGTCACACGCGGTGCTTCCCACACCCGCGTGACTTGCATCCGATGCTCGAATTCGACTTCGGCCGCATCGACCAAACCGCTGACCGGCGCCGCCGAAGACGGCTCCGGCGTGCAGGAAAGCGGGATATGCCCTTCGCCCGCAAACAGGCCCGAAGTCGGGTCCAGACCGATCCAGCCGGCGCCCGGCAAATACACTTCGCACCAGGCATGCAAATCGGTGAAATCGGCCGCCGGACCGGACGGGCCGTCCAGCGATTTCTGATCGGCCGTCAGTTGAATCAGATAACCCGACACAAACCGTGCCGCCAACCCCAGATGCCGCAGCACCTGCACCAGCAGCCATGCCGTATCGCGGCAAGAACCCGAACCGAGGCGCAGCGTTTGCTCCGGCGATTGCACCCCGGGCTCCATGCGGATGGTGTAGCTAATTAGCTTCGACACACGCTGATTGATCGCCACCAGAAAATCTTCGCTGCGTATACTCGCGCGCGGCGTCTCATCCAGAAATTTTTGCAACAGCGGCGATAGCGGCAATTTTTTCCGATACGGCGAGAGTTCGTTCT
>DATMOE010000348.1:0-4182 GCA_035568435.1 Herbaspirillum sp.
CTGTCGATACAGCAAGCGCTGCAACGCGCCGGCCTCAAGCCGGACGATATCGATTACATCAATCTGCACGGCACGGCGACACTGCAAAACGATGCCATGGAAAGCCTGGTCGTCAATGCGCTGTTCGGCGAGCGGGTTGCCGTCAGTTCGACCAAGCCTCTGACCGGCCACGCGCTGGGTGCGGCCAGTGCGGTTGAAGCCGGTCTATGCTGGCTGGCGATGCAAGATAACAATCCGCAAGGCAGGTTGCCGCCGCATGTGTGGGATGGCGTGCCGGATGCGGCGCTGCCGCCATTGCAACTGGCCGGGCTGCAGCAAACACTGGGGCGTCCGCTACGCCGGATATTGAGCAATTCATTTGCCTTCGGCGGCACTAACGCGGCATTGATTTTTGGAAGACAGTGATAGCGATGCATAGCCTAAGCACACCAATCGCAACCATCCCCTCCATCGCCAGCCTGCTGCCGCATTCGGCCAGCATGCTGCTGCTGGACCGGGTGGTGGCGGCCGATACAGACCGTTTGCACGCCGAAGTCACCATTACGCCGCACACCCTGTTTGCCGACGCAAACGGCGTCGGCAGTTGGATCGGCATCGAATACATGGCGCAGGCGATCGCCGCGTTTGCGGGTTATTACGCGCATTGCGCCCATACCGACAGCAGCAAAAACCCAGCCAAAATCGGCTTCCTGCTGGGCAGCCGCCGCTATACTGCTAGTCGCAACCATTTTGCGCTCGGCAGTACTTTGCAGGTGCATGTACTACGGCTGCTGCAAGCTGAAAACGGTTTAGGATCGTTCGACTGTTTTATCGCCGACGGCGAAGAACACATCGCCAGCGCGATACTGACCGTATTCCAGCCGCCCGATCTGGCAACATTCCTTGAAGAAAGCGCAGTATGAGTAAAACAGTATTGGTCACCGGTTCCAGCCGCGGCATAGGCCGTGCGATTGCCTTGCGTTTGGCGCGTGACGGCTTCGACATCGTGCTGCACTGCCACAGCAGGCGCGACGCCGCCGATCAAGCGGCGCAAGAAATCGCGGCGCTCGGGCGGCAGGTACGGGTACTGCAATTCGACATCGGCCAACGCAGCGAAAGCGCGCAAATCCTGCTGGCCGATATCGAACAGCATGGCTGCTATTACGGCGTGGTATGCAACGCCGGCATCGCGCGCGACAATGCATTTCCGTTAATGACCGGCGACGACTGGGACAGCGTCCTCAAAACCAATCTGGACGGCTTTTATAATGTCCTGCAGCCGCTGGTCATGCCGATGGTGCAGCGCCGCGCACCGGGCCGCATCGTGACGCTGGCATCGGTGTCCGGGCTGATCGGCAACCGCGGCCAAGTCAATTACAGCGCCGCCAAGGCCGGCATCATCGGCGCCACCAAAGCGCTGGCGCTGGAACTGGCGAAGCGTCAAATCACTGTCAACTGCGTCGCACCCGGCGTGATTCAAACCGATATGCTGGAGGCAGCACCGATGGAAGAAATTCTGAAAATGATTCCGGCCCGGCGGGTCGGTCAGCCGGAAGAAGTAGCGGCCACCGTCAGCTTCCTGATGGCCGACGATGCCGCCTACATCACACGCCAGGTGATTTCAGTCAATGGCGGCCTGGCATGAGCGCCCGCATGGAACGCCGCGTGGCAGTCACCGGCATGGCAGGCATCAGTCCGATCGGTTGCGATTGGGCGGACATCAGCGCGCGTCTGCGCAGCTATCGCAACGCCGTCATCAGAATGGCCGAATGGGATGAATATCAAGGCCTGCTGACGCGCTTGGCTGCACCGGCGGCGCAATTCACCTTATCGGATCGCTATAACCGCAAAACCATGCGCAGTATGGGCCGCGTGGCGCTGATGGCGACCCGCGCCAGCGAACTGGCGCTGATCGACGCCGGCCTGCTGGATCATCCGCTGCTGACCGGGGGCATGCTCGGCGTGGCCTACGGCTCATCGACCGGCACCCCGAAAGCGGTCGGCGATTTCAGCACGATGTTGCTGGAAAAATCCACCCGCAACATCAATGCCAATACCTATATCAAGATGATGTCGCATACCGCGCCGGTCAACATCGGCGTATTTTTCGGCGCGGCCGGCCGCATCATTACCACGTCCAGCGCCTGCACCTCCGGCAGCCAGGGCATCGGCTACGCCTATGAAGCCATCCGCAGCGGCCGCCAGTTGGCGATGATCGCCGGCGGCGCCGAAGAATTGTGCGCCACTGAAGCGGCGGTATTCGATACGCTCTATGCCACCAGCGTGCGCAACGATACGCCCGAGCTCACCCCAACCCCATTCGATGCGGCGCGCGATGGGCTGGTCATCGGCGAAGGCGCCGGTACGCTGATTCTGGAAGAACTGGAACATGCGCAGGCCCGCGGCGCCAGAATTTACGCCGAACTAGTCGGCTTCGGCACCAATAGCGACGGCCGCCATGTCACCAATCCGAACGCCACAACGATGCGCACCGCGATCGAACTGGCACTGGCCGATGCGGCACTTCCTGCCTCGGCCATCGGCTATGTGAATGCACACGGCACCGGCACGCAACAAGGCGATATCGCCGAATCGCACGCCACCGCGCAGGTGTTCGGCAACAAAACGCCGATCAGTTCGCTGAAAAGTTATATGGGCCATACCTTGGGCGCTTGCGGCGCGCTGGAAGCCTGGGTCAGCATTCAAATGATGCGCGAGAACTGGTTTGCGCCGACCATCAATCTGAAAAACATCGACCCGCAATGCGCGGATCTTGATTACATCATCGGCGAAGGCCGCACGCTCGATTGCGAATATCTCATGTCGAATAACTTTGCATTCGGCGGCATCAACACTTCCTTGATCTTTAAACGCCATTGCGCATAGGAGCCATCATGCAGCAGCGCATTCAACGACTTCTTCGCACCCTGTCGCTAACGGCCGCAGCCGTGCTTGCCACATGCACCGCCACCGTCGCCCAGGCACGCGATACCAAGCTGCTGCTGCCGATTGCCGAGGCGATGACGCAAATCGACGATGCCTATCCCGACCGCGGACTGGTGATGTTTTTTTTCGGCGATCAAAAATATCCCAAAGTGACGGCGCAACTGGGCGGCGATGTCTCCGATCGCAAAACCAATGCCTTCGGCAGAGCCAATGAAACCGCCTGTAACTGGGTTTTCCTGTCCAGCCTGATGACGCTGGAAAGAGAGGCGGAAGAAGTCGGCGCCAACGCCGTAATCAATATCGTCAGTTATTACAAGAAAAATGAAATGTCGAGCTCGACATTATTCGAATGTCATGCTGGGACGATCATGGCTGGTGTGGCGTTGAAGGGGGATTTTGTGAAGATTGCGGGGCCTTAGGACCAGTTCCTTTAAGTTTTAGCTGCAGTGGTGCCCCTTCGACACGCGACTGCGTCGCTGCTCAGGGCGAACGGGGTTTTGGTAGAAATTTTAAAGAAAAACCGTTCGCCCTGAGCAGGCCACAGGCCGTGTCGAAGGGTCATCTCAACCGGTAAAACTTAAGGACATCCACAGAAAACTCGGATGAGGCGGAAAAGTGCGATGTGCTCAGTATAAATGTCTAACGGCGGCTGTCAGGCGTCGAATGAATATCTGCGCGGCTGGCAAACTGGAGGCGGCGGCGAGAAGTAACAATACTAAACTTGCAATGTCCAATGTGGAGACGGTTGCTCCGACAAGTAACCAACTAGAAGCTACTCCAACGGGCGGAATTCCCAGCAATACCAATGACGACCCGACGGGCCCCAACGTACCCAACAGTGAAAACCAGCAAGCCTGGCACAGCGCTATGCCAATGAATGTGGCGTACAGGCAGGCGGCCAATGCTTGCCAGTCAAGCGATGATTCGAAAAGACCCTCGTGCTGCAGGGGTAGAAAGAGTGCGACCATTACTGCTCCTAACATCAAGGCCCAGGCAGTGAATGCCACACTTGGCATATCGACCGGTCGTCGTTTCACATAGACCGACCCACAAGCCCATGCAAATGCGGCGCCAGACATAACAACGGCACCGATGCCGTTGAAGGTCGGGTCAAAGGATGCCGACAGCACCAGCCCTGCGACACCGACGCTACTGATAGCAATCACGACACGCTGCGAAGGTGTCGGGCTCTGACCGAGCATCCATTCAATAATCGCGGTCCAAAAGGGCATCGAAAAGGCAACAATTGCTGATCGT
>DATMOE010000349.1:0-6482 GCA_035568435.1 Herbaspirillum sp.
GTTCCGGCGGCTGTGGAAGCGGTAGAAGACGCACCGAAAAAACGTGTCATCCGTGCCCGCAAAGTCGCTGCAAGCGACGAGGTGGCGTCGCCGGTCGTAGCTGTAGCGGCAGAGGCAGCGCCGGAAACCGCGCCTAAAAAACCGCGTAAGCCAAAAACCATCGCAACCGCCCCTGAGGCCGCAATCGATGTGGTCGAAACACAGCCCACACAGCCCAAAACACTGAAAGTAAAATCGCCATCGGCGCAGCCGGAAGCGGCCGCTGCCAAGGCTGTGGCGGCGCCAAAGGCCAAGCCCAAGACGGCGGAATCCGGCATGTCGGATATGCCAGTGCTGGTTTCAATTACGGTTGGTGAGCCGGTTAATGCACCGCCGGTACAGTTCGATGTGAAAGTGGACGACAACGCACGTCCCAAGCCGGCGCGCCGCGGCGTGCGTGGTCCGCGCGCATTGCGCAACAACCGTGCGGCCCAACGTGCCGCCGAAACCGTACCGGGGACTTCCCCGATCGGGGTGTCGGATCAATTGGTGGACGGGCCGGCAGCGAATTCGGAGTTGGGGGGGCGTAATGGACGCATAGGCGGCGCCGGACAGCCGCGCCAGCAACGCAACGATCGTCAGCCGCAGCAAGGTAATGCGCGTGGCAAGAAGCAGTTTGGCAAGGGGCTGGGCCAGGGTGGTCAGAGGAGCAATTCTGCCGACGATATATTTTCCTTTGTCACCTCGGATGCTTACGATAGCGAGGACGAGGGCGATAACATCGGTAACCAGATTGGCCGCAACAAGCCTGCGCGGCGCGATCTGACAGCGGAAGACGATGCGCCGAAATTGCATAAAGTGTTGGCCGACGTGGGGCTGGGCTCCCGGCGCGACATGGAAGAATTGATTATTGCCGGCCGCGTCTCGGTCAATGGCGAACCGGCGCATATCGGCCAGCGCATTTTGCCGACCGATCAGGTACGGATTAACGGCAAATTGTTGCAACGCAAAGTCAGCAAAAAGCCGCCGCGCGTGCTGGTGTATCACAAACCGGCCGGCGAAATCGTCAGTCATAACGATCCTGAAGGACGCCCGTCGGTCTTTGATCGTTTGCCGAATATGAAGGCGGCCAAGTGGCTGGCTGTAGGGCGGCTGGACTTTAATACCGAAGGCTTATTGTTATTTACAAGTTCCGGCGATCTGGCCAACCGCTTGATGCATCCGCGTTACGGCATCGATCGTGAATATGCGGTGCGTACGCTGGGCGAGCTGGAAGAAGGCATGCGGCAAAAGCTGTTGAATGGCGTCGAGCTGGAAGATGGTATCGCGCAATTCTCGAAAATCGCCGACGGCGGCGGTGAAGGTGTCAATAAGTGGTATCGCGTGACCATTGGCGAGGGCCGCAATCGCGAGGTGCGCCGTATGTTCGAGGCGGTCGGCTTAACCATGTCGCGCCTGATCCGTACCCGTTACGGCGTGATGACACTGCCGAACAGTCTGAAGCGCGGCCGTTGGGAAGAATTGGAAGAAAATGCGGTGCGTGAATTGCTGGTTGCGTGCGGTATGGATAAGCAGGCCGCAGCAGGCGCCAACAGTGGGCAAGGCGGCAAACCCCGCGGCGATCGCAAAGGCGGCCAAGGCGCCCCTAACGGCAATCGTATTCATGGTAATTTCAATAGCAATCCGGGTAATGCGACCGGTTACGGTGCGCCCGCCCAGCCGCGCCGTAGTAGCCAGTGGCAAGGCAAGCCTGGGCCAGGTCAGGGTGGTCAAGGCGGTCAGGGACAAGGCGGCGGACAAGGCAAACAGGGCGCGAAAAGCCGTCAGCCCGATCCATTGCAGACGGCCCTGGGCTTCCCAGACGCCGGACAGCGCCGCAATAACGGCCCGCGAGGACCGCGCACATCGTCTTACGGTACCGCCATGCCGGGTTTGCCGGGCATGCAGCGCCGCCGGCCACGTTAAGCCGGTGTGCATCGCAACAAATTGAATATTGCGATGCATACCGTACTCGTTTATAATGCGCAAGTTAACGGCGGGATTAACTTATTGATTCCGCTAGGATTTCTTTAAAGCAATTTCGGTGATTTCATTATCGTTAGAGCGGGCAGTAAAGGAAGGCAAACGAAGATGGGCACTGGCCCATTTTTTTTTTGCTGAAAAGTTTGTATTGTAGCGGAGTGATGTCGTGCAATTGCCTGATTTGATTGAAAAAACTGTCGCCGGCATGGGTTACGAACTGGTCGACTTCGAAAGAGCCGCGCGTGGTTTGCTGCGGATATTCATCGATTTCGCGCCGGAAAATGCGGAGCAGGGAGCAATCACGGTAGAAGATTGCGAAAAAGTCACGCATCAACTGGTGCATGTCTTTACCGTTGAAAATGTTTTATACGAGCGTCTGGAGATTTCTTCGCCAGGTCTGGATCGCCCGCTCAAGAAACTGGCCGATTATGTGCGTTTTGCGGATCGGGAAGCGATTGTGAAGTTACGGGCGACCTTGCCCGGTGCGGGTAACCGCAAGTCATTCCAGGGCTTGCTGCGTAAGCCGGAAGATGGGAATCTTAAGTTGGAATTTGAAACTAATGATGGGCTGGCGGTGCTTGATTTTACGCTCGCCGATGTGGATAAGGCACATTTGGTGCCGCAAGTGGATTTTAGGAGTCGCAAAGCATGAGTCGCGAAGTTTTAGCATTGGTTGGCGCGCTGGCGCGCGAAAAGAATGTCGATGAAGAAGTAGTCTTCAGCTCGCTGGAGCATGCGCTTGCGCAGGCTACCAAAAAGCGCTACGAAGGCGAAGTCGATATTCGCGTGTCGATTAATCGCGAAACAGGCGTTTCCGAGTCATTCCGCCGCTGGCATGTGGTGCCCGACGATGCCGGCCTGCAATTGCCCGATCAGGAAGTGCTGCATTTTGAAGCACTTGAGCAGATTCCCGATATCGAAGTCGACGATTACATCGAAGAGCCGATTGAGTCGATCGACGTGGGCCGCCGCTTCGCACAAGACACCAAGCAAGTGGTCCTGCAGCGTATTCGCGATGCCGAGCGCGAGCAGATTCTGGCCGATTTCCTGGAACGTGGCGATTCGCTGGTGACCGGTACGATCAAGCGTATGGAACGGGGCGATGCAATCGTCGAATCCGGCAAGGTGGAAGCCCGCTTGCCGCGCGACCAAACGATTCCAAAAGAAAATCTGCGTATCGGCGATCGGGTGCGTGCTTATATACAGCGCATCGAACGCAATGCACGCGGACCGCAAGTCATTCTGTCGCGCACAGCGCCGGAATTCATCATGAAACTGTTTGAGCTGGAAGTGCCGGAAATCGAGCAGGGTTCGCTTGAAATCAAATCGGCGGCGCGCGATCCCGGGGTACGCGCAAAGATTGCTGTGTTTACCGCCGACAAGCGGATCGATCCTATCGGCACTTGCGTCGGCATGCGCGGTTCGCGCGTGCAGGCCGTTACCGGCGAACTGGGCGGCGAACGTGTCGACATCGTGCTGTGGTCGGAAGATCCGGCGCAATTCGTTATCGGCGCACTGGCGCCGGCGAATGTTTCATCGATCGTCGTCGATGAAGAAAAACATGCGATGGATGTTGTGGTCGACGAAGAAAATCTGGCGATTGCGATTGGCCGCGGCGGTCAAAACGTCCGTCTGGCAGCGGAACTGACCGGCTGGCAAATCAACATCATGACGGCGGAAGAGTCGGCCGATAAGTCGGCGCAGGAAACGGCTTATGTTCGGACCCTGTTCATGGAAAAGCTGGATGTGGATCAGGAAGTCGCCAACATTCTGGTCGACGAGGGTTTCGCCAGTCTGGAAGAAATTGCTTACGTGCCGATCAACGAAATGCTGGAAATCGAATCCTTCGACGAAGATACCGTCAATGAGCTGCGCACCCGCGCGCGCGATGCGCTGGTCAGCGAGGCGATCGCTTCCGAAGAAGGTCTGGACGGCATGGACGAAGCGCTGGTCAATTTCGACGGCATGGAACGCGTCATGGCCGGCAAGCTCGGTCTGGCCGGTATCAAAACGCTGGATGCATTTGCAGCACTGGCCTACGACGAATTCGGTGCAATTCTGGCGCTGCCGGCTGAACGGGCACGGGCCCTGATTGCCAATGAGTTTGAAGATGTGACGGACGATGAGATGAAACTCATCGATGCGAAATACGATGAGCGTGCGAAAGCATTGCAAGCCGCCGTTTGGAAAGATGCGGAAGGTAAGCAGTAAGCTGATTTGTAGCATCGAAGCAGCATCGAAGCGGCATCATCAGCCGAGCCACATAGAAAAGAGGATTGAATGGCAAGTAACAATGTAGCCCAATTTGCCACCGAGCTGAACATGCCGGCGGATTTACTGCTGACGCAGTTACGCTCCGCCGGTGTCGAGAAAAGCACAACAGGCGATGCCTTGTCGAAGGATGACAAGGATCGTCTGCTGGAGCATCTGCGCCGCGTGCGCGGTGCAGCGCCGGACAATGACAAGAAAAAGATCACGTTGACGCGTAAAGAAACAACTGAAATCAAACAGGCCGATGCAACCGGAAAATCCCGCACGATCCAGGTCGAAGTACGTAAAAAACGCACCTTTGTGAAGCGTGATGAACCGGCTGCTGAAGAAGCGCCGGTAGCGGTGGCGGCAGCACCTGTGCCTGCGCCGGCTCCGGTAGTCGTTGTAGATGAAGCAGAAGTTGCGCGTCGCGCGGAAGAAGCCCGGCGTGCTGCTGAGTTGATTGCGCGTCAGGAAGCGGAACTGCGTGAAAAACAGGAGCGTCTGGCGCAATTGGAAGCAGAAAAACTGGCGCAAGCCAAAGCGGCTGAAAAAGCCGAGCAGGAAGCCAGAAAAGCGGTTGCCGTGCAGCCCGTCACAGTGACGACGCCATCGGCCGCACCAAATGTCGCTGCCGATGTTGAAAAACGTGCAGCCGTGGAAGCGAGCAAAAAGAAAACCGAAGCTGCAGCCAAGGATGCTGCTGAAAAAGCCGCTGTCACCGAGCAGGCGCGCAAGGCCGTGGCCGATGAAGTTGCGCAGATCAAGGCCATGATGAATGCGCCGCGCAAGGCTGTCAAAGCGCCGGAGCCGGTTGCGCCGGCCGCCGTGGCAGCCAAGACTTCGGAAGGTACTTTGCATAAGCCGGCCGATAAAAAAGCCGGCGAAAAGAAAGATGAAAAGAAGGCCGTCGTGGTCGACAAAAAATCGATCAAATCGGCCAATGTGTCATCCACATGGCAAGACGACGCTGCTAAAAAGCGCGGTCTCGGCATCAAGACGCGCGGCAATACAGGTGGTGGTCGCGATGGCTGGCGCGCCGGTCCCAAGGGACGCCGTGGCGGCAGCCATCACGAAGATCGCGAAACCAATTTCCAGGCGCCGACCGAAGCCGTTATCAAAGATGTGCATGTGCCGGAAACCATTACCGTGGCCGAACTGGCGCACAAGATGTCGGTCAAGGCTTCAGAAGTCATCAAGCATTTGATGAAGCTGGGCCAGATGGTCACCATCAATCAGGTGCTGGACCAGGAAACCGCGATGATTCTGGTCGAGGAAATGGGACACACCGCGCATGCGGCCAAGCTGGATGATCCTGAAGCGTTACTGGCGGACGGCGAAGAGCATGCGGATGCCGAAGCGGTGCCGCGCGCGCCGGTGGTAACCGTTATGGGTCACGTCGATCACGGTAAAACTTCCTTGCTGGATTACATCCGCCGCACCAAAGTGGCGTCTGGCGAAGCGGGCGGCATTACGCAGCATATCGGCGCTTATCACGTCGAAACGCCACGCGGCATGATCACCTTCCTCGATACGCCGGGCCATGAAGCATTTACGGCCATGCGCGCTCGCGGCGCCAAGGCGACCGATATCGTTATTCTGGTGGTCGCAGCCGATGACGGCGTGATGCCGCAAACGCGTGAAGCGATTGCCCATGCCAAGGCCAGCGGCGTGCCGTTGGTCGTTGCGATCAACAAGATCGATAAGCCGGGCAGTAATCTCGATCGCGTCAAACAGGAATTGATTGCCGAACAAGTGGTGCCGGAAGAGTACGGCGGCGAATCGCCGTTCATCCCGGTCTCCGCGAAGACCGGCGAAGGCGTCGACGCACTGCTGGAAAACGTGCTGCTGCAAGCCGAAGTGCTGGAACTGAAAGCGCCGATCAACGTGCCGGCGCGCGGCCTGGTGATCGAATCCCGTCTCGACAAGGGCCGCGGCCCGGTGGCGACCATCCTGGTGCAGTCCGGCACGCTCAAGCGCGGCGACGTGGTGCTGGCCGGTTCGAGCTACGGCCGGGTGCGCGCCATGCTGGACGAAAACGGCAAGAGCATCGCCGAAGCGGGTCCTTCGATTCCGGTGGAAATCCAGGGCCTGACCGAAGTGCCGGTCTCGGGCGAAGAAGTGCTGGTCATGTCGGATGAACGCAAGGCGCGCGAAATCGGCCTGTTCCGCCAGGGCAAGTTCCGCGACGTCAAGCTGGCCAAGCAGCAGGCCGCCAAGCTGGAGAACAT
>DATMOE010000350.1:0-2992 GCA_035568435.1 Herbaspirillum sp.
CTAAGGAAGCCTCCCACCAAGTCCCGGCGACACCGGAAAAAAATACGCACGCGGTGAACATGGCCGGGCTTTTGAGGTCGATCTTGTACTGGGTCAGCAAAAATAGCGGGATCCAGCTGAGGAACATCCAGAATGTCCAGCCCTGGCAGAACCAGACGCCGATCGTCGGCGACATACGCTTGATGAGCGGCCCCCAGGGAACTGATTCTACGGCGGGCGCAACGTTCGAGTCGGCGCTTGGGTCGGAAATCGTCGACGCACTGCTCATGCCGGGATGCGCGCGAGGGGTGTTTCGATAGTACCAGGCCCACACCATGGCCCAGATTAACCCTATTCCACCCAGGACCCAAAAGGCGCTACGCCAGGTGCCGAAAAACAGCGTGATAGTGACGATGATGGGCGCGGCGATCGCCGTGCCGAAGCGCGAAAAGCCATGCACCAGTCCCTGTGCGCTGGCGCGGCGTTCCACCGGCAACCAGATGCTTATTGCACGCGTCGCATTTGGAAGCGCCGCGCCTTCGGCTATGCCGAGAGCGATCCGGGCAACAATCAACGTCGCTAAACTGTTGACGAAGCCGATCGAGATGGCAACACAGCCCCAAAAAAGCAAAAAGAAGGTGAGCGTTCGACGCGCGCCGATCCGATCTCCCACCCAACCGCCGATAATTTGAAATATGGCATAACCATAGCCGAAGGCGGAGAAGGCGAGCCCGAGTTGTGTACTGCTAAGGTGGAACTCGTTCTTGATCGATGCAGCCGCAACTGAAAGGTTTACACGGTCTACATATAGTAATAAATAGAGAAAACAGAGCAGGACTAAAATTTTATTGGCAACGGAAATACGAAGGTATTTTTTCTGATGCTTATTCGCCTCTTCACGCATTTTGTCTCTCCCGATTTTTTTATGTTTTCTTGATGGCCCAGTAGCGTATTTTCCTTTTCTTGAATCTAAATTTACCGATTAATGTGTTAACAGTTTAATGCTCTTATTCGTCGCTTTCAGCGGGGTGCTGATCGTCCAGACTTCGCAGAAAGCGCGCTCTGCCGGCCAGAATATGGCGCTCCGCCAACCGACTGGCGATGGCATCTTGTCCGTTCCTCAGGGCTTCCAGAATAGCGCGATGCTCGTCGTTGGAGGTCTCCATGGACCCGGGCAAAACCAGCCCGCGCCTGCGGAAAAGATGCAACTCCGCCTCGAGCCACGGCCAAAGCTCCACAAGTTTGTGGTTATCGGCGAAATCAATGAGGCGTTGGTGGAACCGGACATTCAGGGGGTAGAACGTGGCGATATCTTCACGTTTGACGGCAAGGTCCATTTCGTCGACCAAATCCGACAACTCAATTAACTGCGCGGGGCTGATGATGTTGGCGGAGAGCCGGCCCGCCATTGCAAACATTGCCGCGCGCAAATCGTAGATGTCGAAGGCCTGCTTGATGCTGATCTCCCGCACAAAGAAGCCGCGGTTGATCTCATTGCGCAGCAGTCCTGTATGCGCAAGCTCCCGGCAGGCCTCACGGACCGGGCCACGGCTGACACCGAGCCGCAGCGCCAGCGTGCTTTCGTTGATGCGGGCGCCCCCGGTCAACTCTCCCGCCCCAATGAGGCGCTCTATTTCTTCCCGTACGAGCAAAACGATGGACGCGGTGCGGGGAATACGTTCTGTGGATGGTAGATGGATCATGGGATGTAGAATCTCAGCGGTCCATCAAACTGTCAACACTTATTTTTGTTGATTTACATGGAATATATTGTCGAAACCTTGGTGTTGCCTGTTAGAAAATGGATGAAGGATGAAAAATCGCCAATTTTCCTTGGATAAATACTGTTGACACATCAATGGCAGCCAAGCCTATTTCCCACTCACCAAAGCCGCACGTTTTTTTTGCCTGCCGCCCGCTGCCTTGTGTGACGACAACGCAGTGCTGACCAGTTTCGCCAATTCGCTGATCTGAAACGGTTTGCGCAAAACGTAATTATTGCCGATGACTTCATCGATGGCGCGCATGTCGGCGTATCCGGTGGCGACGATGATCGGTAGTGCCGGCAGTATTTCGGTGACGGCCGCGATCACCTGTGCACCGTTCATGTCGGGCATCAGAAAATCGACGATCAGTAAATCGGGCGCTTCCTTCTTGATTGCCATCAGGCCGGCTACGCCATCGGCGGCTGCGCCCACCTGATAACCGAGCATCTCCAGCGATTCGACCATGAATTGACGCACCTCGGAGTCGTCCTCGACGACCAGAATGCGCAGGTCGGACGGGCCGGGTGCTTCGGTGTTGTGGATTTCCACGCTGGATGGGGCAATCATGTCGTTCGGCGCCAGCGGCAACCATAATTCCACCGTCGTTCCTTCGCCCAGCCGGCTATGAATTCGCGCGCCGCCGCCGGATTGTTTGGCAATGCCGTATACCTGGCTTAAGCCCAGGCCGGTGCCTTTACCGATTTTTTTGGTGGTGAAGAATGGGTCGAATACTTTGCCGAGATGTTCGGCGCGGATGCCGGTGCCGTTATCGGTTACCGAGACGACCGCGTAGCGGCCCGGCTTGAGCAGATCATCGTCGGCGTCGCGGCAATCGGTGCGCAGCAGCAGCGTGCCGCCATCGGGCATCGCATCGCGCGCATTGATCGCCAGATTCAAAATCGCCATTTCGATCTGGTTGGGGTCGGCCAGCGCCGGCGGCATATCGGCTGCGTAGTCCAGATCGATATTGATGGCGGAGCCGACCGATACCGATAACAGTTCTTGCATACCGTCGATTAATACCGCCAGATCGACCGCTTTCAGATCCATGCTTTGGTTGCGTGCAAAGGCCAGCAGCTGGCCGGTCAGTTTGGCGCCGCGATTGAGCGCCTTGCGCGCGGTGGCGGTAAAGCGCCTGATGCGCTCATCGCCGGTAAAGCGGTCGATCAGTTCCAGATTGCCGATGCTCACGTGCAGCAGATTGTTGAAGTCGTGTGCGATGCCGCCGGTGAGTCGGCCGATGGCTT
>DATMOE010000351.1:0-3084 GCA_035568435.1 Herbaspirillum sp.
GAACTTACCGATATTCTCGCGCTGTTAAAGCCTTAGAGACTGCCGCGAAATTCAGGGCGTCAGGCGGGCTGTGGCGAATGGTTGTACTCCGTTCGTGTCATTCCGGCCTGCGGCCTCCCTTCTTTACTCACTGCGCACAACCATCCGCCGCAGCCCGCCTGACACCCTTCATTTCGCAACAGCCTGCCCTGAATTTCGCAACAAGCTCTTAAGAAATCGCTGATTCAATGAAGATGGCCGCTTGCTATTGGCGCGTCTTCCGGCATTTCGGCATGCACCAATTCACCGTTCCGGTCGGCATACAGCGGTGCGCCGCAGTCGTCGCAAAATTCCATCGCAAAATATTCATCGTGCACTTTAATATTGACGATGCCCGACTCGCGTAATGCACCCAGAATTTCTTCCAGCGGCGTGGCGGGGCCCGGTTCATGGCCTGCGGCATGCGCTAGCGTGATCTCCCCGGATGGCGACGTTATCACCTGATCCGAATCTTCGGCGCCATATAACGGCCAGACAATGCCATACACCACGTCTGGATTCTGCCCCAGTGAAAATCCGATCCGGTATTCGTCGATCTGGGCGCTTGCGCTATCTTCGCCGAAGCCGCCGATGCTGGCATGCAGATCGATGGATTTCAAATTCAGGGTTTGCGTCAGATAGTAATCTGCTGCGCGCACCGAGGCCGGACGGATTTGTTTGTCGGCTTCACGACAGGCCATGTAATACGCTTCAGGCAGCATCAATTCAATATTGCAACCGGGCAGCAAGCGTGTGATGTGCGGTGCGGCCTGGGTTTGCCATGCGTGCAGCACGGCTTGTTTTTCTGCCGCAGCCGAGGTGTTGCCGGTCGATGCTTGCCAGCGAAACAGGGGCTGGCCCAACGGCGCCATCACCACGGCGAGCAGATAGCGCGAGTCGGCCAGGAAGGGGGCTGTTTCCGGCGGTTTGGCTGGGGCCGTCAATGGTTTGGATTCCAGTGCCGCCTGCGCTACGCTGTGCAACATTGCGTGAATGTCGACATGGGTGCGCGGCAGTTGATCGATCGAATACAGCATCGGTATCATGGCCAGTTGCACGTTATCGGCCAGCACATGCGCCTGTAATTGCACGCACAGGCTTGCCAGCGCATCGGCCGGCACAGCACTGGAGGCGATCGCAAAACGCGTCCAGGCCAGTATCGGCAAGGCGATCAGCAAAGCTTGATGCGCAGTGCCTTTGCCGTCGTCAAGTACGGTGGATTCGCTGCCGGCTTCGATCGCCTCCATCAATGCATCGTAAGCATCCAGATCCACCTTGAACAAATGGTTCATGGTTGCTTCCAGCGATTGCTGGTTAGCGTTCTTGAGCAGTCGAGCCAACTGCGTATCGAGCTGTTGTTCCCAGAAACGCTGTTCCAGCCGGCTCGATGCCAGCGTCATTGCCTGTGCGAGATCGGCAATACGTTTGCTGTCGGGAGCGAGTTTTTGGGAGATTCGTTTAGCAGGACGGCGCATCGGTAATCTCAAAGGTCGTAATGATAGTCATTGTAGTGGATTCGGCGTTGTTGCCGGGGAAATCGATGTGCGGGACGATTGCACAATAAAAACAGAGGATGCAAAAAAACGCCGGTGTACAAATGTACACCGGCGTTTTTATTTGACTCAGCAGCTTGGAACTTGCTTGGGTAACTTATTTTGTAACTCAAGCAGCCAGCAACTGACGCAACACGAACGGCAGAATACCGCCGTGCTGGTAGTAGTCGACTTCGATCGGCGTATCGATGCGCAACAGCAATGTCACTTCTTGCGATTGGCCGTTGGCGCGATGGATCACCAGTGTGGCTTCCTGTTGCGGTTTGATTTCGCCGGAGATGCCCTTCAAATCGAAGGTTTCATTACCGGTGATGCCCAGGGTTTGCGCACTGTCGTTGCCGAGAAATTGCAACGGCAAGACGCCCATACCGACCAGATTGGCGCGATGGATACGTTCGAACGAACGCGCCACTACCATTTTCACGCCCAGCAGTTGCGTGCCTTTTGCAGCCCAGTCGCGCGATGAACCGGTACCGTATTCTTCGCCGCCGAACACGACGCTTGGAACACCGTCCGCGATGTAGCGCATGCCGGCATCGTAGATCGACATTTCTTCGCCGCTAGGTTGATGGTATGTAATACCGCCCTCGATACGCATGCCTTCTTTGGTCAGCGGGATCATCAGGTTTTTGATGCGCACATTGGCAAAAGTACCGCGCATCATGACTTCGTGATTGCCGCGACGTGAACCGTAGGAATTGAAATCGGATTTCAACACCCCGTTGGCGGCCAGCCATTTACCGGCAGGGCTGGATTCTTTGATCGAACCGGCAGGGGAAATATGGTCGGTTGTGACCGAGTCGCCGAAGATGCCCAGTGCCTTGGCGCCGGAAATGCTGGTGGCAGCGGCTTTCGGCACCATTGTGAAGTCGTCGAAGAACGGCGGTTCGGCAATGTAAGTGGAGGTAGGCCAGTTGTAGACATCGCCGGTTGCTACGCCGGAGATGTGTTCCCACAGCTTGCCCGGATTGCCTTTGACGTCCGCGTAGTTGGCTTTAAATACTTTGGCGTTCATCGCAAACTTCATCAGCTTGCCGACTTCTTGCGAAGACGGCCAGATGTCGCCCAGATAAATATCCTTGCCGCCGCGGCCCTTGCCGACAGGCTGGGTCATCAGATCGACCGACATGCTACCGGCGATTGCATAAGCCACCACCAGCGGAGGAGAGGCTAGGAAGTTGGCGCGCAGGTTCGGATGAATCCGCGCTTCGAAGTTGCGGTTGCCGGAGAGGACAGCAGCGGCCACGATGTCGTTCTTGACGATGGCTTCGTTCATGGCGGCCGTCACGTCGCCGGCATTGCCGATACAGGTTGTGCAACCGTAAGCGGCTACGCCGAAGCCCAGTTTTTCAAGGTATGGCAGCAGGCCGGCAGCCGTCAGGTATTCGGTGACCACGCGCGAACCGGGGGCCAGCGAGGTCTTGATGGTCGGCGAAACCTTGAGGCCGGCTTCCACCGCTTTTTTCGCCAGCAGACCGGCCGCCAGCATCACGCTTGGGTTCGATGTGTTGGT
>DATMOE010000352.1:0-3429 GCA_035568435.1 Herbaspirillum sp.
TGCCGCGGTCATTGCCACTGCCACGTGGGGCTGCCAGCTTCTTCGCGTTGACGGTTTGCTTCAATGCGCGCAACGAAGCGGCTTGCGCCTTGCTGCGGCCTTCGGCCATCGATTCGGCAAAGTTGGCGAACCATACGGTGACCCACAACCACAGTGTGATGGCCAGAATAAAGCCGGGCGAGGCCTCGCCCTTGCCGACCCACGACTGGATCAACAACAAGGTAGTCAGAATGCTGCCGATATACACGACAAACATCACAGGGTTACGTAGTTGTGTACGCGGCCCCAATTTTTTGAAGGCATCGATAACGGCTGGGCCGATCAATGCGGCATCGAAAAGCGTCAAGCTTTTACGTGATGACATGACAAGCTCCTATTAATGTGTGGAAACAACCGGTGCGGCAAGATGCGGCGCGAACAATTGCAGATGTTCGACCACCGGCCCCAACGCCAGCGCAGGCACGTAATTCAATACGCCCAGCATCACCACGGTGCCGATCAGCAGCACCACAAACAACGGTCCATGCGTGGGCAAAGTGCCGGCAGTAATTTCCAGACGCTTTTTGGATGCCAGCGAACCGGCGACCGCAAGAATCGGCACGATCATCGCGTAGCGGCCGAACCACATCGCAATCGAAAGCATCACGTTATAGAACGGTGTATTGGCCGATAAACCGGCAAACGCACTGCCGTTATTGTTGGCAGCCGAAGTGAAGGCGTACAGGACTTCCGAAAAGCCATGCGCCCCGGGATTCAGAATGCCGGCCTTGCCCGCATCGCACATCACCGCGATGGCCGTGCCGATCAACACCAGCGCCGGCGTCACCAGGATCGCAATCGAGGTCATTTTCATGTCGTAAGCCTGGATTTTCTTGCCCAGATATTCCGGTGTGCGGCCGATCATCAGACCGGCAATGAACACTGCCAGAATCGCAAAAATCAACATGCCGTATAAGCCGGAACCGACGCCGCCGAAAATGACTTCGCCGAACTGCATCAACAACATCGTTGTCATGCCGCCCAGCGGCATCAGCGAATCGTGCATCGCGTTGACCGCGCCGCAGGATGCCGCCGTTGTCACCGCGGCAAACAAGGCCGATGCGCTAATACCGAAGCGCGTTTCCTTGCCTTCCATATTGCCGCCGGCCTGCAACAAGCTGACATGCTGATCGACGCCCATGGCCTGCAACGACGGTATGGCTTGCTGCTCCGACCAGAAAATAGTCAGCGCAGCAATCACGAACACCACCGTCATCGCCGCCAGCACCGCCCAGCCCTGGCGCATATCGCCGACCATGCGGCCGAACGCGAAGCACAAGCCGGCAGGAATCAGGAAAATCGCCAGCATCTGGAAGAAATTCGCCAGCGCGGTCGGGTTCTCATAAGGATGCGCAGAATTGGCGTTAAAGAAACCGCCGCCGTTGGTGCCGATCATCTTGATCGCTTCTTGCGAAGCCACCGGTCCCATCGGCAGGTTTTGTGTCGTGGCAACCGCTTCCTTGGTCACCGGTGCGCCGCTGGCATCTTTTAATGGCTGCCCATCAGGGCCGTTTTGCGGATTCTGATAAGTGATCTGATCCATCAGCGCCACCGTCTTGGTCGGCGAGAAATTCTGGATCACGCCTTGGCCCATCAGAAATACGGCAAACACCAGCGACAGTGGCAGCAGCACGTACAAAGTGGTGCGGGTGATGTCGACCCAGAAATTACCGATCGACTTGGAGGAGCGCAATGTAAAGCCGCGAATCAAGGCGAACACCACGGCGATGCCGGTGGCTGCCGAGAAAAAGTTTTGTCCGGCCAGTGCGACCATCTGCGTGAAATAACTCATCGTCGCTTCACCGGTATAACCCTGCCAATTGGTATTGGTCACAAAGGCGACTGCGGTATTGAATGACGAATCGGGGCTGACGTTGGCCATGCCTTGCGGATTGAGCGGCAGCCATAATTGCAGGCGTTGCACGCCGTATACAAACAGCGCGCCCACTGTATTGAATACCAACAGCGCAATGGCGTAGGTTTTCCAGCTCATCGTCGCATGCGAATCGCGACCTGCCAGGCGATACATCCAATGCTCGAACCGGTGCAACCAGCCCAGTCCCCTGATCGGTGCATCCTCGCCGACTTTGGCCAGATAGGAACCGAGCGGATAGGCCAATACCAGCAATACCGCCAGAAACACCACCAATAAAACGATAGATTGGCTTGTCATATTAGAGCTCCTCGGCCTTCACCAGCGCCACCAGCAGATAGATCAGCAATGCGACAGACACGATCGCCCCCACGATATAAAACGCGTTCATGGCGTTCCCCTCAGTTTTTGACAGCCGACGACAAATGCCCAGCAAATGGCGAAAAACGCAACGATTGCGCCGATATAAACGATGTCCATGAGACCCCCGAGTAACTTGAATTGGTACTGAGGGAACTCTATCGGGAAGGCTCTAAAGATTTTGTAAAGACTTGGGAGGGGGGTGTATACGTTTTGTAAAAATTTCGTAAAAAACGCGGAAAAAGGGGAAAAGAGGGGGAACGAGGAAAAACCAGGCGACTCGGCAAATGACGGCCTGGATGTACCTTATTTGCGCTGTGCGATACTGGCCCCGGCATCGCGCGCCAGACCGACATATCCCAACACCGAAAGCAGCGTAATCAAGCCGGCCAGGAAAAACGCCAAATGAAAATCGCCTAGCACGAAAGACGCGCCGCCGCCATGCAAAAACCCCGCAAAGCGCAGCGACACAGCACCATAAGCAATCCCCATACCGACCATCATTTGCGACGAAGCGCTCCACAAAGTACTGGCCGGATTCATCAAAGACGGCTCAATATCGGCATACGCCAGAATCGCCAGCGTAGAAAACTGCATCGAACGCGCCAAACCATAAGCAAACACAATCAACAAAACCAGCACAATCGGCGTCGAGGGTGTCATCAATCCGCAAGCAATCGTCGTCAGCCCCGCGCAGCTCACCGCGACAATCGAAACATTACGGAAACCGAAGCGCTTCAGAACCGGCATGACAAATGCCTTCATCGTGAGATTGCCCAGTGCACTGACCAACAACAGCAAACCCGAGGTAAACGCCGACATCCCGAAACCGATCTGAAACAGCAGCGGCATCAAATAAGGCACCGCACCGATACCGAGGCGCGTAAAGGAACCGGTGATCACGGTAACCGAAAAAGTCGGCACTTTCAGCGTCGAAAAATCGATCAGCGGATGCTCGCGATGCGACGCATGGCGATAAGTAATGAAGCCGAATACAGCGCCGACGACCAAAAATACCGACGCCGTCCACACGTTGCCATCGGTCTGGCTGGCCAGCTCGGTGCCATACAGCACCGACGTCAACGAGATGCCGCTGAGCACGACACCCACCACATCCAGCGGCTTCTTTTCGGCGCCGCGTTCATTGCGCACCATCA
>DATMOE010000353.1:0-3235 GCA_035568435.1 Herbaspirillum sp.
GCAATGATCGTCAGCAAGCGCTGGCCGGCGCGGATTGGCATTTTGCCGAAGATGCGGTGTCGATAGAGATCGAAGCCGACCCGCGTATGAATCAGTATGGCGGTGAAAGTCATACGCTATTGCTGGGCATTTATCAGATGGCCGAGGCCGATCCTTTTTACAAGTCGATTGCCGATCCGGCCGTATTGGGCCAGCAGTTGGGCGGCGCTGATGGTGCTGATGGCACGGAAGATTTTGTGCAATTCGTGCGCTACGTCGTCAAGCCCGGCGGCCATTCGATCCTGTTACTCAATCGCGCGCAGAAAGCCAGATTTATCGGCATCGTGGCCGGCTATTACAAGCTCGACGCAAAGTCTACTGCGCGCCTGTTTGAAATTCCCTTGCAGGTGCAAAGCAAAGGCGTGATCGGCACTACTTATTCCGCCGCGCCGACAGCGCTGGCGTTGCGTCTGGTGCTGGGGGCCGATGGCATCGTCAATGCGCAAGTATGCAAGTGCAGCCCCAGCGATGCGCAAAAGCGCACAACAGTGCCGCTGGAAGAGGGTGGCAAGGAAATAAAACTGGACGCCGACCGCCTCGATGACGCGCGCCAACGCAACGACTCGTTGCAGAAAATGGAAAGCTAAAAATCGGATGGATGATACGCAAGGTGTGTACTGGCATCAGGGCATGTTTTTGCAGCCGCAACATTTTCAGATGGCTGATCTGCAACGGCAATTCCAGGCCAAACCGCTGATGGCGTCCGGCCTGCCGCATTTCTGGGGCGTCGGCGAATTGACATTGATCCCGGCGGCGCTGAAAAACCGCAACATCGAAGTGCAGAGCGCGCAATTACTGTTCCCCGACGGCTGTTATATCGAGTTTCCCGGCAATGCCGTGATCCGGGCGCGTGCCTGCGGCACGGATTGGATCGAGGGTGATCGGCCGTTTATGGTGTATCTGGGATTGAAAAAATTGCATCGGCAGGCGTCCAATGTTGCGCTGGTCGACAGCCTGGAGCAGGCCGGCAGCGCGGCAACCCGCTACGCAACCCTGGCCGATCCGGTGGAACTTGCCGATCTGTATTCGGACGGGCCGCCGGCGCAGGTGCGGACCTTGCTGCATGTGGTGCACGTGTTTTTTGAAAATGAGATCGACCAGTTGCAGCATTACGATCTGATCCCGATTGCGCGCCTGGTGCGCGAGGGCGATGCGATCAAGTTGGCGGACGATTTCGTCGCGCCCTGTTATACGCTGGCCGGTTCGGATGGTTTGCATCGCATGGTCAAGGATATCCGGGATGAGCTGGCCGGGCGCGCGCGTCAATTGCAAATTTATAAAAGTCCACGCGAGATGCAGAAGGCGGAATTCGACGCCTCTTATCTGGTCTTCCTGCTGGCGCTGCGTTCGCTTAATCGCATCTGTCCCACGCTGTTTCATTTCACCGAGACCGGGCAAGTGCATCCTTGGCAGGTGTATGGCGTGTTGCGCCAGTTGGCCGGCGAATTGAGTTCGTTTTCGGAGCGTTTCAATATGCTGGGCGAAGCCGAAGATGGCGCGGCGGGTCTGCCTGCTTACGATCATGCCGATCTGGGGCGCTGCTTTGGCCGTGCCCGTGCCTTGATCGGCGAGCTGCTCAACGAGATCACCATCGGCCCGGAATTGCTGGTGCCGCTGACCAGCCGCGCTGGTGATTGCGACGATTATTGCGCCGGTCATTTGTCGAGCGCCTTGTTCGGTCAGCGGAATCGCTTTTATCTGGTGCTGCGCACCGAACAGGATGCGGCGCGGACCATCGATGCCGTTTTGCACGACGCACGGTTAGCGGCCATCGAAGAGTTGCCCGGCTTGATTGCGCATTCTTTGCCGGGGCTGGAATTGATCCATCTGGCGGTTGCGCCGCAAGGCTTGCCGCGTTGCTCGTATTCGTATTATTTCCGCATCGAACAAATCAGCCGGCAATGGGATGCGGTCGAACGCTTCGGCACGATTGCGCTGCAATGGCTGGATGCGCCGGCGGATATGAAAGCCGACATTGTCGTGCTGCGAGGATAAGGTGCGCTTACTCGATTTTTTTATCCCGTTTCTCGCCTCGGTGCGGCAGTTTCAATTGATGCCGCAAGGCGCAGTGCAAAGTGTCGATGATGCATTCAATGCCTTATTAAGCGATGCCCGCAGCAATGCGGCGCACGCCGGCTTGGCTGCCGCCGACATCGATGCAGCGTTGTTCGCGGCGGCGGCCTGGGCCGATGAAGTTCTCAATGGCGCGGCCTGGGATGGTGCGGCGCATTGGCAGCGCCGCTTGCTGCAAAAACGTTATTTCAATGTCAGCAATGGCGGCGTGGCTTTTTTTACGCGGCTGGAAAGTTTGAACGGCGCGCAACAAGCAGTGCGCGAGGTGTATGTCATGTGTCTCGGCCTGGGCTTTGCCGGCCGTTATGGCCATGACGGTAATCAAAAGGCGCTGGCCGCCATCCGTCAGACCGCGATGGAAAGTGTGCTGGAGGGTGGGGAGGGCGCTGGTCAGCATTTATTCCCGGATGCGTATGGCGCGCATTTGCCGGCAATCGGCAAGCAGCCGGCACGGCGCTGGGGGCGCATGTTTTCGCCCTGGTCGCGTTGGTCCCCTTTGTCGTCTTGGTCGCCGTTTTCGTGCGTCCTGTTGTTGATGCCCTTGCTGATCCTGGTGACGCTTTACGCTACTTTTCACGTCATCGTCGCGCAGTCGGTTAATGCGTTGTTGCGGCAAATCATCTTATGAAATTATTCGGCAAGATCGCATTGCTGCTGGCTTTTTCGATATTGCTGGCCTTGTTTTGTTGGGGGCTAGTCTTGTTGATGGCGTGGCCGTTGTGGATTTCGGTCGCGCTTTTTTTAGCGATTGCCGGTTTGATTTTCTGCAGCCGATTCTTGCGGCGCATCGTGCTGGTGCTGCGCTCGCGCAGCAAACTGGCGCGGCAATCGGCGGCCAGCCGCTTGCTGATCGAACGGCAAGCGACGCCGGCGGCGCTCCTCGGGAGCAATTGGAAGGCGGCTGTCGCGCTGTTGCGCGGTTCCAATTTGAGGCGTCAGGGTAATCCGCTGCATGTATTGCCTTGGTATCTGGTGATCGGCAAATCCGGCGCCGGGAAAACCACTGCGCTCACGCGCGCGCGCCTGGCATCGCCGCTGCAGAAGATCGACCAGAATCGGCGCATCGAACAAACAGCGAATGTCGATTGGTGGTATTTCGATCGGGCCGTGGTGATCGATTGCG
>DATMOE010000354.1:0-2822 GCA_035568435.1 Herbaspirillum sp.
CACTCCGGCGGCGTAAATCGCGCCATCACCGCATGGGCATCTGAACCGCCGACAATCAATGCACTGTCAGCGGCGGCAAGCAATTCTTCAGCTCTCTGCAAAACCATATCGAAACGGCGCCGGATGGCAGCATCGGTCACCTTCAGTTGACGCACGCTGCCGGGAACAAAAATGTCGGGCAATTCAAATGTATTCAGGGTCTGATAATGATTAAAAATTGCAATGTCCGCAGGCGCAGGCTTTTCCAGCCGGATTCTTTGGCCATGAACCGGACGCACCATCCAATCACCGGAGAGCCTGAATTTATAAGGTGTATTGGCAACCAGCGTCATGCCATGATGCTTTCCATCGAAGCCCGGATAGCTTGCGAACGGCACAGTGAAGCGGTTGGAATAGACATTTAAATCGCCGGGGATGGATGGCAATTCCACCGTCACGGTCAAATAAGTACCGTCGCTTCCGCTTAGTACGTCCACCGCTTCACGCATATGAATCAGTTGTGCCTCAAGCTGATCCGGGAATGTACAGACTATCGATGTTTGCTCCAGACGATTGCTGACCGCTTTCCAAACCTTGCGGTCGAATGCGTAATAAGGCGCATCGCTAATGCGCCTATTGGCATGGATGCCCTCAGAAGAGAGAGCGTTGAAATTCAGGTCGATTTTCACCAAATGAACACCCGCCCCTTGCCCCGCTTGCGCCCTGGCATGAAATGACGGGAACACTGGACGCCCGCCGACCCGGTAGGTATGGCTGCCGAATTGCGGTAATTGAATCAGCATGTCGCAGTCGACCTCCGGCACATCGGTGCGTTTAACACGTCTGGCGCGGGTGCCGCACAAGCCGGTCAAGCCCGGCTGCGCCTCAATACGCATAGCGCTATCGGCCGATAACGGCGGACCATAAGGCAAACCGCTATTCGGATTCGCCAGACGTAGATCGGAACCGTACTGCAACGCCAGAATATTGCGGCGGCTTCCCCTATCGATCACCGAATATTCCCTGCCTTCCAGCAGCAGATATTTGCGGCCGTTGCGCACAGTAACGGCGATCTCCGGCATCGCATGCCAAATACCATCCTCGGCATAAAATAATTTGCGTTCGGCGCTGCTGCGCTCAAAGGCGGCGGCAAGCCTATCCATGCCAGGCAGCGTATGCAGATGCTGCATCATCAGTTCCCCGCCGCGGCCCAGCCCCGCACGCAACCACGAAAAGCTGGTGGCCAACCCATCCAGTGGATTGAGCCAATGCGCCGCTTGCCAGGCAAAATTAAGTACCGGCATGCCGCCATCGAGCACCGCAGCGACCGTCTGCGCGGCGTCATCGCGCCCGACTGCACCACCTCTTGCCAGCGTCATGACCAGTTTTTCAAGCTGCGGCCTGGACAAGCTGCTGCCAACCCGTGCCACACTTCCGGCAGCCCGAATGCCGGCGCCGGCCACCGGAATCAGCCTCAACACATCCATGGCGCAAAAAAACTGCGGCGCTCGCGCCGCATTGCCGGAAATGGCCTCGACACAAGTCCCCAGCGGCAAGATCCCCATCAAGGTTCGATGCAAGCGATCGCGGGCCAGCTCCGGGTCTGTCATCTGATAGGCCTGCAGACGCGCCTGCGAGATGATCGGATCGAGCAAGCGCCGGGCAACAAACTGCATTTCGGTCCGGCGGCTTTCGATATTGATGGAAGTCGAAAATTTGATCTGCTGCGGGGTGAGCCGCACCGGCCGGCGATGCGGATTATCGATCTCGAAGAAATCGTTAAGCCGGTCCGACAATAACCTTGTGACGTTGCCGTCGAAGCGCGCCACCGCCAAAGAAGGCGCCAGCGTGACCCAGTATTTGCGTATTTTCAGACCACCTTGGTGCTCCAACGCAAAGTTGACGAGCAGACCTTTGGTGGCGCGATAGCTAGTCGTTTTGGCGCGAATAATGGCAGGCAAGGTCAGCGTGCCGTGCCGATCCGACGCCGTCGACACTCGCGTGGAAATCTCCACTTCCGGGATGCCGATTTTCGCCCTTCCATCGCGCCAGAATTGCGCATCCTCCTGATGCATGTGCGCTACGGCTTCTGTTAACGCCTCGGTCAACAGCCCGTCGGAAAATGGATCGACCGCCACGTCGAATGACATTTCAAAACGTTGGTTGAGCCTGTCATGCGCAAGCAAGGCATGCTTGTCCTTTAAATAATGGACAACCGCGTCGGACGGCTGCCCGTAGCTGAGCAATTGCCCGATGCAATCGGCCATAAAGTAATCGACCAAGGGGTAAGAAACATCGAAGTCGAGGCAAGGCATGTGCTTGGTTTGGCTGCCCAACAACCCGCCCGACCGGCCCGGCTTGGCCATCGTAAATCGGATCTCGGGGTCGAGGCCGCTTTCCCGCAATATCGCGCGCGCCGCATCGCTGCGCAACGGCAGCGCGGCCAACAGATCGGCGGTCGAATGCGAACGCCGCCGCGCCGCTATCTGCGAGCGGAACAGCGCGACGGCAATCTGTATCGAGGTATCGGTTTCAGTATCGGCGGCGCGCAAATCGATTGCGCCTTGTGCATGCGCCATGCGCAATAAAGACCCCAGCGCGATCGCATCGGCGTCGCTTGAATCATCACCTATAGCGCCGAACACATCCGCTGCCGCCGCTAGGCCGACCAACTCGGCATGCGTGTACGTCCAATGTTGCGCGCCTGCAAGATGGATGCCGATATCGAGCAGCGTCCATTCCAGACTGCCGTAGCGCAGCGCCGGCGGCGTATCCGAGCGCGCCAGCGTCGGTTCGTATAAGGAAAAAAATGCGTCGGCGACCCACTTTTGCGCCGGCTGAAA
>DATMOE010000355.1:0-4784 GCA_035568435.1 Herbaspirillum sp.
CGGCATCTGTCGTTTTGCCTGGCATTCGTTGCCGGCGCGGCCAATGCCGGCGGCTTCCTGGCAGTCCATCAATACACCTCCCACATGAGCGGGATCGTCTCCTCCATCCCCGACCAACTGGCCGTCGGCAATGTCGGCCTGGCGTTGGCGGCGATCGGCGCGTTATTGTCGTTCCTGGCCGGGGCCATGACCTCGGCAGTGCTGATTAATTGGGCGCGTCACAGGGATTTGCAAAGCGAATATGCGCTGCCGCTGATGCTGGAAGCTTTTTTATTGCTTTGTTTCGGCTTGATGGGACGTTATCTGGCTGGGCAAGTCTGGTTGTTCGTGCCGCTGACCGTCATGTTGCTGTGCTTCATTATGGGATTGCAAAACGCCACCAGCACGAAAGCGACCCGCAGCGAAGTGCGTACCACGCATGTGACCGGTCTGGTGACCGATATCGGTATCGAACTGGGGAAGATGCTTTATTGGAACCGTTCGCGCGCCAAAGGCGAAACGCTGTATGTCGCATCGGATCATCAGCGCTTGCGTTTCATGGTGATCCTGTTTGCGTTGTTTATCAGCGGCGGCCTGATTGGGGCGCTGGGATTCAAGCACATCGGCTTTTCGTCGACAGTGCCGCTGGCCGCCTTGCTGATGGTGATGGCGCTGGTGCCGGTGGTGGATGATTTGTGGGTGCAATTCAGGCGGTATGTTTAGCTTGGAGCGAGGTTTTCTTTAAGTTTTACCTTCAGTGGTGACCCTTCGACACGGCGCTGCGCGCCTGCTCAGGGCGAACGGGGTTTTTGTGAAAATTTAAGGAAAAACCGTTCGCTCTGACCTGAATTATTGCCTTACACAATCCACAAAATAATCCCGCCGCCCATTCAATTCCCGTTTCACCAATCCATGCACATCGGTTTCGAACCCCGGGAATTTCTCGTTGAAATCGCGCGCGAATTTGAGGTAATCGACAATCGTCTTGTTGAAACGCTCGCCGGGAATCAACAGCGGAATGCCCGGCGGATAAGGCGTCAACAGGATCGAGGTGACCCGGCCTTCAAGCTGATCGATCGGCACACGATCGATCTCGCGGTGCGCCATCTTGGCAAATGCATCGGATGGTTTCATTGCCGGTTGCATGTCGGATAAATACATCTCGGTCGTCAGACGCGCAACATCATAGAATTTATATGTCTCGTGAATTTGTTGGCATAGATCGCGCAGACCGAGCCGTTCATAGCGGACATTGCGGCCGTGATTGGCGCGCGCAAATTCCGGCAGGATGCGCCAGATCGGCTGGTTCTTGTCGTAATCGTCCTTGAACTGTTGCAGTGCAGTCAGCAGCGTGTTCCAGCGGCCCTTGGTAATGCCGATGGTAAACATGATGAAGAAGGAATACAGTCCGCATTTTTCGACAATAACGCCGTGCTCAGCCAGGTATTTGGTAACGATCGAGGCCGGAATGCCGCTGTCGCCGAATTTGCCTTCCAGCGACAGGCCGGGCGTGACAATGGTGGCCTTGATCGGGTCCAGCATGTTGAAGCCCGGCGCCAGATTGCCGAAGCCGTGCCAGTTGTCCTCCGCTTTGATCACCCAGTCTTCGCGCGAGCCGATGCCGTCTTCAGCGAAGGTGTCCGGCCCCCATACCTGGAACCACCAGCCTTGGCCCCATTCGTCGTCGATTTTCCGCATGGCGCGGCGGAAGTCCAAGGCTTCCAGAATACTTTCTTCCACCAGCGCCGTGCCGCCGGGCGATTCCATCATCGCCGCAGCCACGTCGCATGAGGCGATGATCGAGTATTGCGGCGAGGTCGAGGTGTGCATCAGATAGGCTTCGTTGAAGGCGTCCTGATCGAGCTGCACGCTTTCCGATTCGCGCACCAGAATCTGCGAGGCCTGCGATAGGCCGGCCAGCAGCTTGTGCGTCGATTGCGTCGAGAAAATCATCGATTTCTTGGCGCGCGGTCGGTCCTTGCCGATGGCGTGCATGTCTTTGTAGAAATCGTGGAAGGTCGCGTGCGGCAACCAGGCTTCGTCGAAATGCAGCGTGTCGATTTCACCGTCCAGCATTTGCTTGAGCGTTTCGACGTTGTAAATCACGCCGTCGTAAGTCGATTGGGTGATGGTCAGGATGCGCGGCTTTTTGTTGACGGCTTCGCGTGCAAACGGATTGGCTTCGATCTTTCGGCGGATGCTGTCGAGCGTGAATTCTTCCAATGGAATCGGACCGATGATGCCGAGGTTATTACGGGTCGGCATCAGGAATACCGGAATGGCGCCGGTCATGATGATCGAGTGCAGAATCGATTTGTGGCAATTGCGGTCGACCACCACGATGTCGCCGGGCGCAACCGTCGAGTGCCAGACCATTTTGTTTGAGGTCGAGGTGCCGTTGGTGACGAAGTAGCAGTGGTCGGCGTTATAGATGCGCGCCGCATTGCGTTCGGATTCGGCGATCGGGCCGGTGTGGTCGAGCAGTTGCCCCAGTTCTTCCACCGCGTTGCAGACGTCTGCACGCAGCATGTTTTCACCGAAAAACTGATGGAACATCTGGCCGATAGGCGATTTCAGGAACGCCACGCCGCCGGAATGGCCGGGGCAATGCCATGAATACGAACCATCCTGCGCGTAATGCACCAGCGCCCGGAAGAATGGCGGCGACAGGCCGTCCAGATAGGATTTGGCTTCGCGGATGATGTGGCGGGCCACGAACTCCGGCGTGTCTTCGAACATGTGAATGAAGCCGTGCAGTTCGCGCAGAATATCGTTCGGGATGTGCCGCGAGGTGCGGGTTTCGCCATACAGATAAATCGGGATGTCGGCGTTTTTGTAGCGAATTTCTTCGACGAAGGCGCGCAGCGATTTCAGGGCGAAATCGGTTTCTTCGAATGAGCCGGCGCCGAATTCCTCATCGTCGATCGACAGGATGAAGGCAGAGGCGCGCGATTGTTGCTGGGCGAATTGCGACAGATCGCCGTAACTGGTGACCCCCAGTACTTCCATTCCTTCCAGTTGCATCGCGTCGGCCAGTGCGCGGATGCCAAGACCGGAGGTGTTCTCGGAACGGAAATCTTCATCGATGATAACGATGGGAAAACGAAATTTCATGCAGTCTCCAGGACCATTGTGTTTGCAGATCGGAGGTGACCCTTCGACACGGCCTGCGGCCTGCTCAGGGCGAACGGGTTTTGGTTAAATTTTCGCAAAAACCCCGTTCGCCCTGAGCAGGGGCAACGCCCCGTGTCGAAGGGTCACCTCTGTACTTAAAAATATCGAAGGATTAAAGAGCAGCCGAATTTTCGCAGATATGGGCCGCGATGGGGCGCTATGGGCCGGCAATACGCAAAAATAGCCCATCAAAACAACAATTTATTCAGCGTTTTTGGTAGATCACAAAGGCGTAATCGAATGCGCCGTCGGCGCTGCGGTGCGCTTCGCGTGAAACCTGTTGCCAGCAATGCATGTCCAGCGCCGGGAAAAAGGCATCGCAGTCGAAACTTTTGGCGATTTCGGTGACGATCAGGCGATCGGCCAGCGGCAAGGCTTCGGCATAGATTTGCGCACCGCCGATGATGAAGGCTTCGGCGTTTGCCCCCTCTGCATCGTCTGCGCCGACCAGCGCGGCCGCGGCGGCGATGGAGCTAACGCTTTCCACGCCGGGGTGTTGCCATTGGGGATTACGGGTAATGACGATATTGCGCCGGTTCGGCAACGCGCGTCCGATCGAATCGAAGGTTTTGCGGCCCATGATGATCGGGTGTCCGGTGGTGGTGCGCTTGAAATGCGCCAGGTCTTCCGGCAGATGCCACGGCAAGGTGTTGTTGATGCCGATGCCGCGGTTGGCGTCGGTGGCGACGATGATGCTGAGGCGGGATGAGGACATGGGCAGGATATTGATTAATCGAAAGAGTGGGAGTGGACGAAAAGGTCGCCGCAAAAATTGACTATCTTACTAGAGTAGGGGGGAACTTTATTGTTCATGCATGCCCTTATAGCAGTAAACTGTGCGCCTGCAGGTTTTATCCCGTGCGATGCGACGCACCGGGGAATCATTTTGTAATATATTTACTAAATCGTAGCCTGCGCCAGACTACTGCTTTAGGCTATCGCGGCCCTTGCGGCATCGATGGCGCCATTCATGTAATTCAGACGGAAATTTATGTATTTAAAAATGAGTAAAGCGATGGTTCGTATCGTATCGCTAAAGCTGCGCTATCGTGCACGTCTGGCCGATTTTGCGTATTTTGCATTACTGGCCGGGCTGCTGCTCGGCGCGACGACGGCCCAGGCCTTCGATTTCAATGATGTCGTCAAGCAAGCGCAGACCTTGTCGACCAAATCGTATAAAAAACCGGCCGATAATGTGCCGAAAGAGATCAAGGCGCTGACCTACGATCAATACACCGATATCACCTATCGCCCCGAAAAGAATGTCTGGCGCGCAGAAAAGCTGCCTTTCGAGTTGTCTTTTGCGCACGAAGGCTCGGCCTACAACCTGCCGGTCAAAATCAGCGAAATCGTCGGCAATACCGTCCGCGAGCTTAAATTCACGCCGGATGCCTTCGATTACGGTAACAACAAAATTGATCCGGGGCAGATGCGCAATCTCGGTTTTGCCGGTGTCAGCGTGCAATACGCGATTAATTCCGGCAAGACCAAGGACGACATCTTTTCGCTGCTGGGCGCCAGTTATTTCCGGGCGCTGGGCAAGGGGCAGAACTATGGCATTTCCGCACGCGGCCTGGCGGTCGATACTGCGTTGCAGTCAGGAGAAGAATTTCCGCGTTTTTCCGAACTCT
>DATMOE010000356.1:0-3735 GCA_035568435.1 Herbaspirillum sp.
CATGCGCGGCCGCACCTTCGTCAACAAATTCCTGATCATCGACGAAGCGCAGAATTTGACGCCGAAGCAAGTCAAGACGCTGGTCACACGTGCCGGCCCGGGCACCAAGATTATCTGCCTGGGTAACATCGCGCAGATCGACACGCCTTACCTGACTGAAGGCTCCAGCGGATTGACGTATGTTGTCGATCGCTTCAAAGGCTGGGGGCACAGCGGCCATGTCACATTGGCGCGCGGCGAACGTTCACGCTTGGCGGATCACGCCAGCGAGGTGCTGTAACGGCGTGCAGTAATTTCTGCGCATTGCTCATTGCCGTTAAAAAGAGGCCGGC
Source organism: Herbaspirillum sp. (assembly GCA_035568435.1). GTDB lineage: Bacteria > Pseudomonadota > Gammaproteobacteria > Burkholderiales > Burkholderiaceae_D > Herbaspirillum. Next base: position 333 of record DATMOE010000356.1, read on the forward strand.
CCTATCGCAAGACAGGGCCGGCCTTTTCAATTGTCTGTCAGAGGATCACCGCAAAACTTAAATTTTCTTACTAATCAGGAGATAAGCATGCAAGCGAAAACCATCAAAATTCCCGGCCCCGAGCACCCGATTACCATCCAGCCGAACGCCAAGCGCATCGTGGTGAAAGCGGCCGGCAAGATCATCGCCGATACCGTGGAAGCCCTGACCTTGCAGGAAGCGTCCTACCCGGCGGTACACTATATCCCTCGCAAAGACGTGAATATGTCGTTATTGGAACGAACCGACCATGCAACTTATTGTCCTTACAAAGGCGATTGCGCCTATTTCAGCATCCCGGCCGGCGGTGAAAAAGCGCTCAACGCTGTGTGGACTTACGAAACCCCTTATGATGCGGTAAAACAAATCAAGAACCATCTGGCTTTTTATTCCGATCGGGTGGAATCGATCACTGAATCGTGAATCTAAAAGGCCTTAGCTGAGGAACAGACCGCATGAGAGCCCAAACCGCCACCAGCAGCGAACTACGCGAAGTCCCATCGAATCAACAACATGCGCAAGGCCAAGAACTGCTGGCGCGTTACCAGCAACTGCGCAGCCGCAGCGAAGCGCTGGTGGCGCCCCTCGGCGAAGAAGATATGGTGGTCCAATCGATGCCCGACGCCAGTCCGGCCAAATGGCATTTGGCGCACACCACCTGGTTTTTCGAGACCTTTTTATTAGCCGAACATTTACCCGGTTACCGGCTGTTCGATCCGTCTTACGGCTACTTATTCAACTCCTACTACGAAACACTGGGGCCGCGTCAGCCACGCCCGCAGCGCGGCCTCTTGACCCGCCCTTGCGTCAAGGATGTCATCGCCTATCGGCATTACGTCGACGAACACATGCGCGCGCTGCTGGAATCGAGCACCTCAGCCGCGCACCAAGACTTGATCCGCCTCGGCCTGGCGCACGAAGAACAACATCAGGAACTGCTGCTGATGGACATCCTGCACCTGTTCGGCAAATCGCCGCTGAAACCGGCCTACAACGCCTTATGGCCAGCCGATGCGGCCGGCCCCACCGGGAACTTCAAGCGGATCGAAGGCGGACTACTCGACATCGGCGCCGCCGACAGCGAATTCTTCTTCGACAACGAACATCCGCGCCACACCACCTGGATTCAAGCCTTCGACATCAGCGACCGTCTGATCACCAATGGTCAATGGCTGGCATTCATGGCCGACGGCGGCTATCACCGCCCCGATCTCTGGCTATCCGACGGCTGGACACTGAACCGCAGCGAAGGCTGGGAAGCGCCGCTGTACTGGGAAGCTGCCGGCAACCAGGCCGGCGGCTGGCATCAAATGACATTGCGCGGCCTGGAACCGCTACGCGCCGATGCGCCGGTGACGCACATCAGCTATTACGAAGCCGCGGCCTTTGCGCAATGGGCCGATGCGCGGCTGCCGACCGAAGCCGAATGGGAAACCGCCGCCCTCGCCGGCGCACTGGAACAAATGGACGACGTCGCCTGGCAATGGACGCAAAGCGCCTACAACAGCTATCCGGGCTTCCGGCCGGTGGCCAGCGCCGTCGGCGAATACAACGGCAAATTCATGATCGGTCAGATGGTATTGCGCGGCGGCGCCAGCGTCACACCCGCCGGCCATGCCCGGCCGACCTATCGCAACTTCTTCCGCCCCGAACAACGCTGGATGTTTTCGGGATTACGGCTGGCGCGCGACGCCAAAGCCTTGAACACAGCAACACCCTACGATATACACAATCCAGACAATGCAGCCAGCGCCGACTTTGCACGCGATGTGATTGCCGGCTTATCGCTGAAAGAAAAAACGCTATCGCCGAAATACTTCTACGATGCCGCCGGTTCGGCCTTGTTTGAAGACATCTGCAAGCTCGAAGAATATTATCCGACCCGCACCGAAACAGCGCTGCTGCATGACATCGCCGCCGCCATCGCTGCCGACATTCCCGACGGCGCGGTCCTGGTGGAATTCGGCAGCGGCGCCAGCGAAAAGACGCGCCTGATCCTGGACGCCGCGCCGCAGATCGCCGCCTATGTGCCGATCGACATCAGCCAAGACGCATTAGACCAAGCTGCCACGCGCCTGCGCCGGTATTACCCGGCCTTGCAGATCGCGCCGCTGGCCGACGACTTCACCAACGCGATGCAATTACCGGCGACCGTGCACGATCGCGCCAAGATCGGCTTCTTCCCCGGCTCGACCATCGGTAATTTCACACCGGTGCAAGCGGTGCAATTCCTGCGTTCGGTACGCCGTTTGCTGGGCGACGGCGCGTGCATGATTATCGGCGCCGACATGGTCAAGGACGAAGCCACGCTAGTGGCCGCCTACGACGACGTCGAAGGCGTCACCGCACGCTTCAACAAAAACCTGCTGCTGCGCATCAACCGCGAACTGGGCGGCGATTTCGATCCCGACGCATTCGACCATCTGGCCTTATGGAATGCGCAACATCAACGCATGGAAATGCATCTGATCAGTCGCGCCGACCAGATCGTCAATGCAGCCGGACAAACCTTTGCGTTCAAGGAAGGCGAACAACTGCACACCGAAAATTCGCACAAGTTCACACCGGAATCGTTCGCCGACCTGGCGGCGCAGGCCGGCTGGTCGATCAAGCATGAATGGGTCAGTAAAGCGCCGCAGTTTGCGGTGTTTAGCTTGCGCTAAAAATCGTCGAGAAAGATGTGTACTACCCCGCAAATAACAGCCCAAAGTAAAATTTACTACCGCATCGTGTGTACTTTGATGGCGTCGATGTCCTGGAGGATTTGTCCATATGCCTCAATGACATCGTTGCCGAAAGCCCGTCTGCGCGGGTGATCTTCCTTGTGAGCCACGAGTTCAGCAACCTGTTTCGAGTCCAAAAACCCCATGCTGTAGGCTGACAGAACGATTCCTCCGAAGGCGGTTACCGTAGCGGCGTCCTGGTTTCGCAAAGCGAGAACTAATGCGGAATCGCCTCTGTGGTCGGCTTGCAGCAACTTGAAGAGCTGTTTCGATGGCAAAACACCTTTGCCGGCGGCATTCAGCAAGACATTGCCCAAGGTGCTTACCTGTTTACTCCATCCATTATTCATAGCAAAGGAGAGTCCAGCGCGCTGCGCCACACCCTTGCAGCCAAACAGTTCCGCGAGTTGGAACGGCTTGACGTATCCCTTCTCACAGAGTTTTGTCAGGATATTTCCTACGTGGAAGCTAAGGATGACACGCACTTCATCGGGATCCTTGGGCCTGTTTATATTTTTTCTCCAACTCCTTTCCATCGCCTCCAGGAAGCTCTCGGATACCGAACTCGACTTCTCGATTGTCTCCAAAACAAGGGGTACAACGGCCGCGAGCATACCCATGTCTTTATTTTTTGCCGCCAC
>DATMOE010000357.1:0-11260 GCA_035568435.1 Herbaspirillum sp.
GCGCGGAAATGGCAATTCAAAATTTCCGGCCCCCTTCAGCCCGGCGCACCTATCTATGCAGGGACGGGCAACATGCTGGTAAATGGCAAAGCGGTTCGTGCATGTGAATTAACGATGACGCGCAGCGCGAAGCCGGCGTAATTCGTCATAGAGAAACCGTAATGATTTCGCACTGTTAAAGCTAGTCTATGTAACCTCGAAACATCGCTAGTAGGTGATCGAAAGAAATTCTCATATAGTTCAATCCAATCACACAGGAAAGTACTATTGGAAGCTATGAACACGGCAGAGTTAGAGAAAATACACGCGGAAATCAGCAAGCTAATTGCCGAAGCTGGCAAGTTGAACGCTGAGAACTGCGAGGGTATGCGTGAGGTATTCTGGTATCCCGTCGCCATAAGCATCGGCTTCGTCAGTGCAGTTGCGGGTATAACCGCCATCCTCATTAAACTGCTGTAAATGCGGTGCGTCCGTCGAGGGCGCATAGAGGATTCATGAGCAGTTTAAACCACAGCATTCCAATCCCCAGATTTCCCCCCATGCTTCTCCAACACCCGCACATCCCCCATCACCATCCCCCGATCCACCGCCTTGCACATATCGTAAATCGTCAGTAAGCCAACTTGCACCGCAGTCAACGCTTCCATCTCCACGCCGGTTTTCCCAATCGTGCGCACTTCCACCGTGCAGCTAATACTGCTGGCGGCCGCGTCAATTTCAAATTCAACCGACACATGCGTCAACGCCAGCGGATGGCATAAAGGAATTAAATCGCTGGTACGCTTGGTCGCCATAATCGCCGCGATCCGCGCAATGCCAAGCACGTCCCCTTTTTTTGCGCTGCCTTCCGTAATAATTTTCAGCGTGGCCGCTTGCATGCGAATCACCCCGCTGGCAATCGCAATGCGTTGCGTATCGGCTTTGTCGCCGACGTTAACCATATGCGCTTGTCCGCCGCCATCGAAATGATTTAGGCCGGTGCCGGCATCGGTAGTGGTGGATGAGGCATTCGCGGTTGTTTTAGGAGCGGACATAGGAAGGGCGTGGGAAAGGTGGAAAGGGTGAATGGCAGAGTGCCAATATCATAGCTGCTTTTCACCGTTTATTCTGATCCGGCTGTGGCCGTAATACGAAATTGAAGTGTTGCGCGATATCGGTTTGCGTTAGGTGTTGTACCAGGATCGATCGCTCCCGGTGGTGCAGCGCGAGGGGTGCGCTGCCGCCTTCCATCCAGGCCATTAATTGCGCGTCGTCAACCGGTGAGCCGGCGATGTGCAAGGCCGGGAGGCATTGCGCTAAGTCCCGGTCGTCCAGCGCCGCCACCGTTTGCGCATGCCCATCGTGGAAGCCCAGCAGCAAGCGGCCGCTGTCGCAGAACCAGACTGTATCGATTCGATCGAGCCGGCTGCCGGTGTGCAAGGAAAAACCATGCTGCGGATCGGTGTGGGCAATGTAAGGCGTTAGTTCCAGATCGATATACACGCGTTGCGGACCGTTCTGAAAATACCAGCGACCCTGCGCATCGCAGTCGTAATTGCGATTGATGAATCCGATTAAAGCCGTGTGCGCGATTTTATCGCCGGGCAGGTTTTGATCCTGCGCCTGCTGATCGCGCATGCGCCAGTTGCCGCGCGCGTCCAGCGCCAGCCAACCATAGCAATGGGGAACGTTCGGCCATTTCTTGAGCGATTGCGCGACGATTTCATCCATGGGATCGATTGCCGGAATTGGCGCTGGATGGCGCTTGGGGGGTGGCGTTGCCGTTCGTTTTAATGCCCTGCAGAAAGCCGATCGTTTGTTGCGGCAGCCAGCCCAGTAATCCGGCCGGCCCGATGGCGTGGCTGGATAGAAAGCCGACGTGGCCGCCTTCTTCTGGATATGCTAATTGCACCGAGGGTGCTGCGCTCTGTGGCAAGTGCTGCGGCGGCAGGAAGGGATCGTTGCGGGCGTTTAATACCAATGTCGGCACGGTGATGTCGCCCAGAACATGTATGGCGCTGGCGCGATTCCAGTAATCGTCGGTGTCGCGAAAGCCGTGCAGCGGCGCCGTGACGAGGTTGTCGAAGGTGTATAAATCGCGCGCCAGCAATAATTGCTCGCGATCGAACAGGCGCGGAAATTGTTCCAGTTTAGAGAGCGATTTGGCGCGCATGGTGCGCAGGAAATTCTGTTCGTAGACACGATTGAAACCACGGCCGAGGGCGGCGGCGCCGCCGGCCAGATCGAGCGGCGCGGAGATGGCGCAAGCGGCATCGACGATCTCGGCATGGTGCTGCGATTCGCCCAGCCAGCGCAGCAAGGCGTTGCCGCCCAGCGAGACGCCGGTGGCAAATAGTTTGCTGGCGCCGATGCGCTGGGCGTATGCCGCCAGCTTATGCATGATCCAGTCGATTTCTTCGGCGTCGCCCGAATGATAGAAACGCGGCGCTAGATTGATTTCGCCGGAGCAGCCGCGGAAATGCGGTACTGCGCCAGACCATCCCATGGCGGCGACGGTGGCCATCATGGCGCGGGCGTAGTGGCTGTCGGACGAGCCTTCCAGACCGTGAAATAAAACGATTAAAGGTTGGCCCGGTTGTCCGTCGACAAAATCGATATCGATGAAGTCGTTATCCGGCGCAGTCCAGCGTTCGCGGCGATAGGTGATGGCCGGTTTGGGGACGCATAGGGCCGGATAAATGGTTTGTAGATGGCCTCCGGGCAGCCAGCTCGGGGCGCGATACGACAGTGAGGACTGGGGCGAATTGATGATGACCTCGGAAATAAAGTCTGCAAGGTCAGGGTAACACCCTTATAGGACCTTTATGGCGTCTCAAGCGTGTTGCCATTTAATTTAGGAGCGCGAATGCACACCAGGCATTGCGTGCCGGGACGCATCTCCTGAATTCAATCTCAACACTTAATGTAGGACCGATGATGGGCCGATTTGTTCTGTCGGCGCGCTGCCTTCGGCGACCGAGGCGTGATGAATCGCCATGCGCCAGCCGAGCGCCGTTTTCAGATAGACATTGGTGGCCAGTACGTGTACGTCGATGGGCGCATGGTGTTCGCGATGCACGTTTTCGACCAGATTATGCACGGCGCACATGACGTTGTGCGTCGTGTGCAAACGCTGCGGCTGGATCAGCAGGCCGCCATGCGCAAAGATTGCTTCCCAGGAAGCGCGGATGGCGTTATGCCCGATCAGCCGCGGCGCGCTCGGATGGATGCAGACGATTTCTTCATCGTCGGCCCATAACATCATCAAGGCATTGATGTCGGCTCGCCCCAGTGCATCGTAGTATGCCGCTTCGATGTCGTCGGGCGTTCCGTGTATTTGTTTGGCGCGTGACATGGCGGCTCCTGTGGGGTGGCGAATTAGTGAGCGTGGACGACGGCGCCGGCTTTCATCTGGTATTCGGTGCCGCAATACGGACATTTTGCATGGCCATGTCCGTCGATTTCCAGAAAGACGCGTGGATGCGACGACCAGTGCGGCATATTCGGATTCGGACAAAATGCCGGCAAATCCTTAGAGTCCAGTTCGACGGCAGGGTTTGAAGTGGTGTTCATGAAATGCTCCTGTAAAGCAGATGGATGTGTTGAAGTGTTATGCGGCCAGGCGTTGTAATCAATAAGGCGTCAGCCAGTGTTTATATTTTTCTTGCTTGCCTGCGACGATTTCGAAGAACAGCGCTTGTATTTTTGCCGTGATCGGGCCGCGCTTGCCGTCGCCGATGGGGCGGTTGTCGAGTTCGCGGATCGGGGTGATTTCAGCCGCGGTGCCGGTGAAGAAGGCTTCGTCGCAGCAATACATTTCATCGCGCGTAATGCGTTTTTCGCTGACTTCGAAACCGAGATCGCGCGCGATCGTGACAACTGCATCGCGGGTGATGCCGTCCAGGCAGGAGGCCAGATCCGGTGTATACAGCTTGCCGTTCTTGACGATGAATACGTTTTCGCCGGAACCTTCGGAGACATAGCCGTCGGTATCGAGCAGCAAGGCCTCGTCGTAGCCGTCGGTCAGCGCTTCCTGATTGGCCAGGATGGAGTTGATGTAATAGCCGCTGGCCTTGGCGCGCACCATCGACACATTCACGTGATGCCGGCTGAATGAGGACGTTTTGACGCGGATGCCTTTGTTGATGCCGTCTTCGCCGAGATAAGCGCCCCACGACCAGGCCGCGATCGCCACGTGGATTGTATTGCTCTTGGCCGAAATGCCCATTTTTTCGGAGCCGATCCAGATCAGCGGACGTACATAAGCCGATTCCAGTTTGTTGACGCGTAATACTTCCAACTGCGCATCGATGAGGGTTTGCATATCGAACGGCACCTGCATCTGGAAAATTTTGGCAGAGTTCAGTAGCCGTTTCGTGTGCTCCTGCAAACGGAAGACGGCGCTGCCATCTTTGGTCCGGTAAGCCCGCAGGCCTTCGAAAACGGCCATGCCGTAGTGCAAGCTATGGGTTAGCACATGGATTTTCGCGTCGCGCCAGTCGAGAAGCGCGCCGTCTTTCCAGATTTTGCCGTCCATGTCGTCCATTGCCATATCGTTTGCTCCAGAGTAATTAGGTGAGACTTGATGCAAGTCAATGAGGTAAAGCGTCGCCGGCCTGATCCTTGCCGTCGCTGAAACGCAATTCTAACGGATTCGCGCTGTCTTAAAAGGGCATCTGTTGAATGTTGCCGCCTGAAGCCGGGTGGCGTTCAGCAAGCCGGTAATAATGCAAGCTTGTAAAAAAGCGGTAGCCATGATTTGACGATCACGGCCAAAACGAGGATTCGACTCAGGCGGTAGAGTAAAATAGCGTTTTTTCTGCATAACCTTTTTGCCTATAATGACTTTTAAGCGACTCAGCGATTTGATCGCAGCTAATTTGCTGCATGGAAAACGGGTTTTTATTCGGGCGGATTTGAACGTTCCTCAAGATAAAGCCGGCAATATCACCGAAGATACTCGCATTAAGGCCTCAATTCCCGCAATTCAGCAAGCTTTGCGCGCGGGCGCCGCAGTCATGATTACCTCGCATCTCGGACGGCCTGTGGAAGGCACCTTGCGCCCCGAAGATTCGCTGGCGCCGGTGGCGCAGCGCTTGTCGGCGTTATTAGGTCTGCCGGTGCCGCTGAAGCAGAACTGGGTGGACGGCGTCGATGTCGCGCCGGGTCAGGTGGTCCTGCTGGAAAATTGCCGGGTTAATCTGGGCGAAAAAAAGAACGGCGATGCATTGGCCAGGAAGATCGCAGCGCTTTGCGATGTGTATGTCAATGACGCCTTCGGTACCGCGCATCGGGCCGAAGCCACTACTTACGGCATCGCCAAATTTGCGCCGATCGCTTGCGCGGGCCCTTTGATGGCCGCCGAGCTGGATGCATTGGGCAAGGCGTTGTTGGCGCCGGCACGTCCGATGGTGGCGATTGTGGCCGGTTCCAAGGTATCCAGTAAATTGTCGATTCTGAAAGCATTATCCGATAAAGTCGATAATCTGATTGTCGGCGGCGGTATCGCCAATACCTTCATGCTGGCGTCCGGTTTGAAGATCGGTCGATCGCTGGTCGAGCCGGATTTGTTGAATGAAGCGCGCGCTATTATCGAGATGATGTCCAAGCGCGGCGCAACGGTGCCGATCCCGGTCGATGTGGTGTGCGGGAAGGCTTTCGCAGCCGACGCCGTGGCCACCATCAAGCGCGCCAATGAGGTTGACGACGATGACATGATTTTCGATATCGGCCCTGAAACCGCCGAGATCCTGGCGGCGCAAATCGCCAAGGCCGGCACGATTGTCTGGAATGGTCCGGTCGGCGTATTTGAATTCGATCAGTTCAGTCATGGCACGCAGCGTTTGGCGCAGGCCATTGCCGGCTCCAAGGGCTTTTCGATTGCCGGCGGCGGCGATACTTTGGCGGCAATCGCCAAATATAATATTGCCGACAAGATCGGTTATATCTCAACCGGCGGCGGCGCCTTCCTTGAGTTTCTGGAAGGCAAAACCTTGCCGGCAGTGGAAATTTTGCAGCAACGCGCATAGGCTTATTGAACAGCAGTACAGCAGTACAGCAGCACAACAGTCCCGGTTACACCACCGGCCGCAGGAGACCACAGCACAGGCTGGGCTTGTGCCGTATTCAAAAAATAGTATCGGAAAAAATACCATGGATAGAGCTACTAAGATTGTTGTAACGATAGGCCCCGCTTCAAGCGATCGGGCGACGTTGACGCGGATGATACGTGCCGGTGTGGACGTAGTGCGTCTTAATTTTTCACATGGCGTAGCGCAGGATCATATCGATCGCGCAACGTTGGCGCGTGAAGTGGCCGATGAATGCGGGCGCAAGGTCGCCATCATGGCCGATCTGCAAGGCCCCAAGATTCGTGTCGGCAAGTTTGAAAACGGCAAGGTTCAATTGAAAGTCGGCGATAAATTCATTCTCGATGCGGAGTGCCCGCTGGGTAATGAGCAGCGCGTCGGTCTCGATTACAAGGGTTTGCCGCGCGATCTGAAGCCGGGCGATGTATTGCTGCTCAACGATGGCCAAATGGTGCTGACCACCGACGAGATCATCGGTAACGAAATCCATACGACGGTGAAGATCGGTGGTGAACTATCGAACAACAAAGGGATCAATCGGCAAGGAGGCGGTTTGACTGCGCCGGCGCTCACTGCCAAGGACATGGAAGACATCAAGACAGCGATGAGTTTTCAGGCCGATTACGTTGCCGTGTCGTTCCCGAAAAATGCGGCGGACATGCAAATGGCGCGTCAGCTTGCCGATCTGGCGGGTGAGCCTTACGAGCATAAAGCGATGATGATCGCCAAGATCGAGCGTGCAGAAGCGATCCCGGCGCTGCAGGAAATTCTGGACGCTTCCGACGGCATTATGGTGGCGCGTGGCGATCTGGCAGTGGAAGTGGGTAATGCCGCCGTGCCGGGCCTGCAAAAGCGCATGATCAAGATGGCGCGCGCGTCCAACAAGCTGACCATCACCGCGACCCAGATGATGGAATCGATGATCCATAACGCAGTGCCGACCCGCGCTGAAGTTTCGGACGTCGCCAATGCGGTGCTTGATGGCACCGATGCGGTAATGACATCGGCGGAAACCGCGTCGGGCCGTTATCCGGTCGAAACTGTGGAAGCGATGGCGGCGATTTGTCTGGAAGCGGAGAAATTCGAGGAGTGCAAACTCGATGCCGATTTCCTGAATATGCAATTTACACGCGTCGATCAGTCGATTGCATACGGCGCTTTGTTTACGGCTTATCACCTCGGCGTGAAGGCGATTGCCGCGTTGACCGAATCCGGTTCGACGGCACTTTGGATGAGTCGGCATAACATTAATGTGCCGATCTTTGCGATCACGCCGAATCTGGCGACTTGCCGCAAGGCGTCGCTGTATCGTAATGTGCGCACTTTCGAGTTGGTGCAATCGAGCGATCTGAAGGAGGTTTTGCAAGATGTCCAGGCATTATTGCTCAAGCAAGGCGTCGTGAAAAAAGGCGATCTGATTGTTGTTACATGGGGTGAGCCGATTGGACAAGTCGGCGGCACTAATGCAATGAAAATCATGAAGATCGGCGACTATTGATGATGACGTTTTGCGTTTGATTACTGATTTTTGTTATTTGGAGAACTACCATGCCTCTCGTATCCATGCGTCAATTGCTGGACCATGCCGCTGAACACGGCTACGGTTTGCCTGCATTCAACGTCAACAATCTGGAGCAAGTCACTGCAATCATGCAGGCTGCCGATGAAGTCGGCGCGCCGGTGATCATGCAGGCTTCGGCCGGCGCCCGCAAATTTGCCGGTGAAGCATTTTTGCGCCATTTGATCGAAGCGGCGGTGGAAGCGTATCCGCATATCCCGGTCGTCATGCATCAGGATCACGGCCAATCGCCGGCGGTCTGCATGGCGGCGATCAAATCCGGTTTTACTTCGGTGATGATGGACGGTTCACTGGAGGAAGACGGCAAGTCGGTCGCCAGCTATGAATACAACCTTGAAGTGTCGCGCAAAGTGGTCGAATTCTCACATGCGATCGGTGTCACGGTGGAAGCCGAGCTGGGTGTGCTGGGTTCGCTGGAAACCATGAAAGGCGACAAGGAAGACGGTCACGGCGCCGATGGCACCATGACGCGCGAACAATTGCTGACCGATGTGGCGCAAGCTGCCGATTTTGTACAGCGCACACAGTGCGATGCGTTGGCCATTGCGATCGGTACTTCGCACGGCGCTTATAAATTTACGCGCAAACCGACTGGCGATATCTTGGCGATCCAACGCATCAAGGAAATCCATGCACGCATTCCGAATACCCATCTGGTGATGCACGGTTCCTCGTCGGTGCCGCAGGAATTGTTGGCGGAAATCCGTGAATTCGGCGGCGATATGAAGGAAACCTACGGCGTGCCGGTGGAAGAAATTCAGGAAGGCATCAAGCATGGCGTGCGCAAGATTAATATCGATACCGATATCCGTCTGGCGATGACCGGCGCAATCCGCCGCTACCTGTTTGAAAATCCCAGCAAATTCGATCCGCGCGATTATCTGAAGCCTGCGCGTGAAGCAGCCAAGCTGGTTTGCAAGGCGCGTTATCTGTCGTTCGGTTGCGAAGGGCAAGGCAGCAAGATCAAGCCGGTGCCGCTGGAAAAAATTGCCGAGAAATACAAAAAGGGCGAATTGTCGCAAATCGTTCAGTAAGCTGCTGTCCTGCCAATCGACGCCGCGCTCGCCTTTAACGGCAGCGCGGCGTCGCTTGCATTAGATTGCATTATTTAGCCGCACACTTATTTTCTTTGTTTTCCACTCATTAGCGTTGAGATCACCTATGACCAGCCTGTATCAATCCTCCATCAAATCCCTGACGTTGCTCGGCAGCGGCAAGGTGCGCGATAACTATGCCGTCGGCGATGACAAACTCCTGATCGTCACCACCGATCGTCTGTCTGCATTCGATGTGGTGATGAGCGAGCCGATTCCGGGCAAGGGCAAGGTCTTGAATCAGATGTCGGATTTCTGGATGGAAAAACTGGCTGCGCTGGTGCCGAATCATTTGACCGGCATTGCGCCGGAATCGGTGGTGGCTGCCGATGAAGTCGAGCAAGTACGCGGCCGCGCAGTGGTTGCCAAGCGGCTCAAGCCGATTCTGGTCGAGGCCGTGGTGCGCGGTTATCTGATTGGATCGGGATGGAAGGATTATCAGGATACCGGCGCGGTTTGCGGCATCGTCTTGCCGGCCGGATTGCAGCAGGCGGCCAAACTGGCCGAGCCGATTTTTACGCCGGCGGCCAAGGCCGATCTGGGCGAGCACGATGAAAATATCAGTTTTGCCGAGACGGAGCAGCGTATCGGCGCCGAGTTGGCGACCAAGATGCGCGCCATCAGTATCGCGTTGTACAATGCTGCCGCCGATTACGCGGCGACGCGCGGCATCATTATTGCGGATACCAAGTTTGAATTCGGGCTGGACGACAACGGCGTGCTGCATCTGATGGATGAGGCGCTGACGGCGGATTCGTCGCGCTTCTGGCCGGCCGACAGCTATCGTGTCGGTATTTCGCCGCCGTCTTTCGATAAGCAGTTTGTGCGCGATTATCTGGAAACCATTACCGAATGGAAAAAGACCGCGCCGGCGCCGAAGCTGCCGGCCGATGTGATTGAAAAAACCGGTGCGAAATACCGTGAAGCGCTGGAACGGTTGACTGGCGAAAAACTGAAAGATTGATATGTCGACGACGCGTGAACAGGATGCAGTCTCCGCCGCAGCCGCAGTGACTGCCATGAAGCCGTTGGTCGGCGTGGTGATGGGTTCTTCGTCCGATTGGGACGTGATGCAGCACGCGGTGGCGATTTTGAAAGAATTCGGCATCGCGCATGAGGCGCAAGTCGTCTCTGCGCACCGGATGCCCGATCAGATGTTCGACTACGCCAGCAGCGCCCGTAGCCGGGGCCTGCGCGCAATCATTGCCGGCGCCGGCGGCGCTGCGCATTTGCCGGGCATGATTGCCGCTAAAACCATCGTGCCGGTGTTCGGCGTGCCGGTGCCGTCCAAATATTTACGCGGCGAAGATTCCTTGCTGTCGATTGTACAAATGCCCAAGGGCATCCCGGTGGCGACCTTTGCCATCGGTGAAGCTGGCGCAGCCAATGCGGCGCTGGCGGCGATTGCGATGCTGGCCACTACCGATGAAGCGCTGGCCGCGCGGCTGTCTGCGTATCGCGCGCAGCAGACGCAAGTTGCCATGGATATGAAATTACCTTTATGAATGATGTTGAGCAGCCGGCGTTAACGCCCGGCACGACGCCGCCGACTTGGCTGGGCGTGATGGGTGGCGGCCAGTTGGGACGCATGTTTGCACAAGCCGCGCAAACGCTGGGTTATCGCGTTGCCACGCTGGAACCGGAAGGCGATTGCCCGGCCGGACAAGTCGCCGATCGGCATCTGCATGCCGCTTATGACGATGCTGCCGCGTTGAATGGTTTGGCGGATTTGTGCGTGGCGGTGACGACTGAATTTGAAAATGTATCGGCCGATAGCCTGGCGCGTCTGGCGCAGCACAGTGTGGTGGCGCCGAGCGCCGCCAGCGTTTCCGTGGCGCAGGACCGGATGGCCGAAAAGCGCTTTTTTACCGAGTGCAGCGCCGCTTCCGGTGTGCTGCCGGCGCCGCATCATGCGATTATCGAACCGGCCGATGTCGACACCGCGCCTGCCGATCTGCTGCCCGGTATCCTGAAAACGATCCGCATGGGTTACGACGGCAAAGGCCAGGTCAGGGTGAGCACGCGCGATCAGTTGCGCGCTGCGTTCGTCGATATGCAGGGCGTGCCGTGCGTGCTGGAAAAAATGCTGCCGCTGGCCTATGAAATTTCGGTATTGGTGGCGCGTGGCGCCGATGGCGAGGCGGTGGTTTATCCGATTGCGGAAAATGTGCATCGCGATGGTATTTTGTTCAGCACTACCGTGCCGGGGCCGAACGTTTCTGCGCAAAGTGCAGGGCTGGCGCAAGAGGCTGCGCTGGCGATTGCCGCCAAGCTCGCGTATGTCGGCGTGCTGTGCATAGAATTTTTCGTGTTGCGGGATGGTTCGCTGGTCGTCAATGAAATGGCGCCGCGTCCGCATAACAGCGGGCATTACACCATCGATGCCTGCATCACCAGTCAGTTTGAGCAGCAGGTCAGGGCGATGACGCGTTTGCCGTTGGGCGATACGCGGCAGCATTCAGCGTCGGTGATGCTCAATATCCTGGGCGATATCTGGATCGATGCGAATGGACGGGAGC
>DATMOE010000358.1:0-3078 GCA_035568435.1 Herbaspirillum sp.
GGCCGATAAACGGATGCGTTGCTGGGTATTGGTGCGATGGCCGACGTTGTGGAACATCATGTCGCGGCTGACCACCAGCTTGATCGGACGTTGCAGATTGCGCGCCGCCATCGCCGCCAGCAGGCTGTGCGTCCACGGCCACAACTTGCCGCCAAAACCGGAGCCGAGATATTGCATGATGATGCGCACGTTTTCCGGTTGCACGCCGAGCATTTCGGTCATCGTCGCTTGATGGTTGACAATCGCCTGCGAGGTTTCGAAGAGCGTAAAGTTTTGACCGTCGTACACGGCCACGCTGGCATGTAGTTCGATCGGATTGTGGGTTTCAATCGGCGTGGTGTAGGTGTAATCCAGCGTCACCGGACCGGCGGCAAAGGCGGCGTCGGGATCGCCGCGCAGGGAGTCGACTTTCGGTTTTTCGCCGGCGCTCAAACTCAGATGGCGGCCGACGTCCGGTTGCTCGGTGCGATAGTCGACTTTGATGGCAGCGGCTGCGGCATTGGCCTGCTCGAAATTATCGGCCACCACCAGCGCAATATATTGGCCGTAGTAACGGATGGTCGTATCTTCCATCGGCGGCCGTCTTTCATCGATGCGCGCGGTGCTGCCGGCGCGGTAAAAGCGGCCGATGTTTTCATGCGTATAAATCATCTTGACGCCCGGCATGGCCGAGGCCTTGGCGGTATCGATGCGCTGCACGGCGCCGTTGGCAATGGTGGCGCATACGGGCACGGCGATCAACATGCCGGGGAAACGGTGATCGGATGTGTATTGCGCTTTGCCGGTAACTTTCAACGGGCCGTCGATGCGCGGCAATGCTGCGCCGACGTTGGTGGCCGTTTTGGGTGTTGGAGATTGGATCGCCATATCAGGCACTCCTTGATGCGGTGGATGCGGTAGAGGTAGCGGTGTGCAATGCGTGCACCAGGCAACGCTGCACCAGTTCGATTTTGAAACCGTTTTCGCTGCGCGCCACGGCGTTGCCGACGGCGGCTTTGGCGGCTTGCGCAAAGGTGTCGGCATTGGCGGTGGCGTTCATCAAAACGGTTTCCGCTTCCGGCGAGCGCCAGGGCCGCGTGCCGACGCCGCCCAGCGCAACCCGTGCATGGCTGATGCGGCCATGCGTCATGCCGATGATCACAGCGGCCGACGACAAGGCGAATTCATACGAGGCGCGATCGCGCAATTTCAGATAAGTGGAATGTGCGCCGGCTATCGGCGCGGCCAGCGTCACGTGGGTGACCAGATCGCCGGGATTGAGCACGGTTTCGCGCTGCGGCGTAGTGCCGGGCAAGAGATAAAAATCGGCGATCGGAATGTTGCGCGCGCCGCCGACGCCTTGCACATGAATGGTGGCTTCCAGCGCGCTCAGCGCGACATTCATATCGGAGGGATTGGTGGCGATGCAGTGATCGCTGGTGCCCAGGATCGCCAGATTACGATTGAAGCCGCCGATGGCCGAGCAGCCGGAACCGGGTTCACGTTTGTTGCAGGCCATGGCCGTATCGCGGAAGTAGACGCAACGCGTGCGTTGCAGCAGATTGCCGGCGGTGGTCGCCTTGTTGCGCAATTGCGCCGATGCGCCCGACAGCAAAGCCTGGCTCAGCACCGGGTAGCGCTGCATCACCAAGGGATGGTGGGCAAGGTCGGAATTGCGTACCAGCGCGCCGATTTTCAGACCGCCATCGGCGCTCTGTTCAATCTTGTCCAGCGGCAGGTGATTAATATCGAGCACGCGCTGCGGCTGCTCCACGTTGAGTTTCATCAGATCGAGCAAGGTGGTGCCGCCGGCCAAAAAACGTACCGGATGCATGGCGCCATCCTCATCCTGCGCGCCCAGCCGCACGGCCTCGGCGGTGCTTTGCGCGCGCATCATCGTGAATTGTTGCATGACAGCTCCTTAGACTTTACGCACCTGCTGGATCGCAGCAACGATATTGGCATACGCGCCGCAGCGGCAGATATTGCCGCTCATCGCTTCCTTGACATCGGCATTGCTGCGGCCACACGGTTCTTTGAGCAGGGCGACTGCCGACATGATCTGGCCCGAGGTGCAATAGCCGCATTGCATGCCGTCGTGTTCGACGAAGGCAGCTTGCATCGGATGCATATGCTCGGGCGTGCCGAGACCTTCGATGGTGGTGATGGTGTCGCCGTCATGCATGGCCACCAGAGACAGGCAAGAATTGATACGGCGGCCGTTGACGTGCACGGTACAAGCGCCGCACTGGCCATGGTCGCAGCCTTTTTTGGTGCCGGTCAGTTGCAGATCTTCGCGCAGATAATCGAGTAGCGTGGTGCGCACATCGACTTTGGCTTCGCGCGGCACGCCATTGACTGTCAAGCGGGTGAGGCCGCTGTCGGCGGACTCTGGCGCTGCGACGGCTTCGGACTCCGCTGCAAAAACATCGCCGGGAGCGACGGCCCCGACGGCGCTGCCAGCGCCGACCAAGGCCAGAAAGCCGCGCCGGGACAGTTGCGGCAGACTTGGCCATTGGCGCGGATTTTCCGCGGCGGGATTGTCGGGGTTATCTTCTTGCTGTTTTTCTTTCATCATCATCTCATCGAAAAAGTGGCTGGAAGTTGGGCTGGATCAAATTTTAAAAAATACGAATATACGCCGAAATCGAAATGCATTCTGGCGGTCGAAAAAAACGCCATCCCAATTAGTTGAGCCGGTGCCGAAGTGCCTCTTCGCTCAGGCCGCCGTGCCCTTCCCCGGGGCGTAAAAGGCCCTGTCGATCTGGGGAAGGGCACGGCGGCCTGAGCGAAGAGGCAATCACCGTCCTAAAAAAACTGAACGCCATTACCGCACCGGCGACGCTTTACTTTTCGCCGTCGGTCGCGGTCTTCAAACGCTTGGCCATTTCCAGGTGATGTTGCAGTGTCGGCAGCGTTTGTGCGGCAAACTGTTTTACATCCGGGTCGTTGGCGTTTGCCGCCGCATCCCTGAACAATTTGACGGCATCTTCATGCGCCGATACGCCGATGATGCTGGCATATTGCTGATCGAATGCCGCGCCATCGAGTTTGCTCAACACGGCAATTTTTGTTTTTTGCATGACGCTTGGACCATCC
>DATMOE010000359.1:0-7812 GCA_035568435.1 Herbaspirillum sp.
GCGCGTAAGAACGGCAGATACGTCGCATGGCGCGGTTGCAACTGGTCTGCCTGTTTGCCGCATACGGCAGCAATCACCGGCCACAAATTTTTACCGGACAAGCGCACCACGCCGATGCCGCCGCGTCCGGGCGCGGTGGCAATGGCGGCGATGGGGGATACATCAATACTCATATTGTTTTAATAATTCTTCGCAGGTAGGACAAATAACGGCAAGGCAAGACAAAACAAGAGCGGGCCTTACCTTTAAGTGGCGGATTCAAATGGAGGACATAAAAAAAGCCCGTCGGCAAATCATGCCACGGGCTTTTTCGACAAACAAGAAGCGCACCGTTATTTGGTGGTTGCAGCTTTCAGGTTTTTGGTAATTACGTATTGCTGTGTGATCGACAGCACATTATTGACCACCCAGTACAACACCAGTCCCGATGGGAAGAAGAAGAACATGACCGAAAATGCGATCGGCATGAACATCATCACTTTCGCCTGGATCGGGTCCGGCGGCGTCGGATTCAGACGGGTTTGCACGAACATCGAAATGGCCATCAGTACCGGCAGAATGTAAAACGGATCGGGTGCAGCCAGATCGTGGATCCAGCCCAGCCATGGTGCGTTGCGCATTTCAACACTGGCCAGCAATACCCAGTACAGCGAAATGAACACCGGAATCTGCACCACAATCGGCAGACAGCCGCCGAGTGGATTGATCTTCTCGGTTTTATATAGCTGCATCATTTCCTGATTGGTCTTTTGCGTGTCGCCTTTGTTGCGATCGCGGATCGCCTGCATCTTCGGTGCGACAGCCTTCATCTTGGCCATGCTGCGATAGCTGGCAGCCGACAAGGGGAAGAAGACCAGTTTGATCAGCATGGTCAGCAGGATGATGGTCCAGCCCCAGTTGCCGACGATGGCGTGGATGTGCGTCATCAGCCAGAAAATCGGCTTGGCGATAATCGTCAACCAGCCATAGTCTTTGACCAGTTCCAGACCGGGCGCAGTCTTTTCCAGTACGGCAGATTCCTGCGGGCCGGAATACAGTTGCGAATCCATCGTGACGCTGGCGCCGGGGGCGATCGTCCCCAGCGGCAGAATGGTGCCTACCGAATACAGGTTATCGGCCACTTTTCTGGTGAAGATTTCACGTTGCGCGCCGGCTGGCGGAATGATGGCCGAGACAAAATAATGCTGCACCAGGGCGATCCAGCCATTGTCGGCCTTGGTCGCATGTTCATCTTTGCCGGTGCCGATTTTGTCGAACGCCAGTTTCTGGAATTTGTCGGCCTCGGTGTAGACCGTCGGGCCGGTGAAGGTGCTGTAGAAGTGCGATTCGCCGCCTGGCTTGTTGCCGTCGCGCAGCAATTCCAGATACAGCGACGGTACAATCGGCGCGCCGCTGTCGTTGGTCACGGTGTGCTTCAGACCGATGTCGTAGTCGCCGCGTTTGAAGGTGTAGGTCTTGGTCAGCTTGACGCCGTTTTGTTCCGATTCCAGAACCAGTTGCACCGAATTGCCGTTACCCAGCGTGCGCGCGCCGGGCTGCGCAACAAAGACGGATTTGTGATTCGGGAACGGACCGCCGAGCAAGCCGGTGTCGGCCAGATAGGTGTGGTCGGGGGTGGAATTGAACAGCACCAGATTGGTGGTCGGATCGACTGTGTCTTTGTTCTTGAGCAATTCCAGGCGCCGCAGCTCACCGCCGATGGTGTCGATATCGACTTTGACGACGTCGGTGGTGATGGTGATGATTTCACCCTTGGCCTGGGTATCGCCGCCGACTACATTGGCTGGCGTGCCGGGAGCACTGCTCTGCGGCAGGCCTGCACTGACTGGAGTGTTGGTGTTGTTGGCGTTATTGGCATTCCCGGCGGCAACAGGCTTGACCTGCTGCGTTGTATTCGGGAAAAACATTGATGGATTGCCGTTATGACGCTGCCAATTATCCCAAAGGATCAAGAGCGACAACGAAAACACAACCCACAGCACGGTACGTTTAATGTCCATAAATGTATTTAGTAATAATTCAGGAGTGGCTACAACCGTCGGCGGTTGTAGATGAGGTTGTCGGGGATGGCGCAGAAGCAGAGGCCGCAGAAGCACGGACAGGTACAGGATCGCAGCCGCCCGGATGCCATGGATGACACTTGCACAAACGTTTGGCCGCCAGCAGACTGCCGCTCCAGGCGCCATGTACCGCAATCGCTTCGGCTGCGTAATGGGAACAGGACGGATAGAAACGGCAGCGTTGGCCGAGATAGGGGCTAAGACCCAATTGGTAAGCGCGAATCAACAATAGCAGTGGCTTTTTCATGATGCCTGGACCGGGCT
Organism: Herbaspirillum sp.; assembly: GCA_035568435.1. Lineage (GTDB taxonomy): Bacteria > Pseudomonadota > Gammaproteobacteria > Burkholderiales > Burkholderiaceae_D > Herbaspirillum. The sequence goes on from DATMOE010000359.1 coordinate 2,325, forward strand.
TACTGCCGTTGCTGCTGTAGCCAACGCCATTGCCGGCGCGGCCGCCAGCAGCAACTGCGTCAATTCGGCGCGCAAGGCTGTTTTCAGATTCGTCGTGACGGCCGGCCCACTTTTGACATTCACCGGTTTGGACAGACGAACGATGCAATCGACCGCTGGCAAGACGCTTTGCCGAAATAATTCCCGGGTAGCGCGTTTGACGGCGTTGCGCGTAACAGCGCGTGGCGCAAAACGTTTTGCGACCACGACACCCAAACGGGCTTTCGCTAACTGATTAGCGCGCGCATACAACACAAAATGTGCGGTACGCTGAATGGGGCGCAAACGAAAAACGGATGAAAACTCATCCGTTTTTACGATCCGCCGGTCGCGCGCGTAAGCCTTGGAAAGATGGGTAAGATTTGTCACATTTGTCACGCAACCCTGGTCCTTAACCTTATCCGGCTGACTACTGCTGACTTGACTGACTATGCAGTCAGACGTTTGCGACCTTTGCTGCGGCGCGCATTGATGACTGCACGGCCGCCACGGGTTGCCATACGTGCGCGAAAGCCGTGGGTACGCTTACGGCGCACGACGGAAGGTTGGTAGGTACGTTTCATTATTGGTCTCGCTAATCAGCTAAATAAATCGGAATTATTGCCACGGCTCGGGTCTAGCACCATTCCACCGCTTATATCCAGGCACAGACGTAAGGTTTTGCAAGGTTTTTGAAACCCGCAGAGTGAAAGCGCAATCTGATGGATGGTGAACCTTGGATTAGAACGCATTTTCCACTTGTCTGTCAATGACTTACTGCCCTTCTTGTCCTCTTTTTAGCGGCTCTTTACCCGGTTTTTACACGCGCCGACCTATGAGATTGTTGCGAAATTACAAATTCGGCGACAGCCAGCGCTCGACATCCTGCTTATCCACGCCGCGCCGCTTGGCCATATCGCTGACCTGATCGTCGCCAATCTTGCCGACAACAAAGTATTTCGCTGCGGGATGGGCAAAATAGAAACCCGACACCGACGCGCCCGGCGCCATCGCAAAGGATTCCGTGAGCATCATGCCGATATCGTCGCATTGCATCTCTGCAAACATGTCTTTCTTGACGGTATGTTCCGGGCAGGCCGGATAACCGGGCGCGGGACGGATGCCGACGTATTTCTCGGCAATTTCATCGAGCGGCGACAATTGCTCGTCGGCAGCATAGCCCCATAAGTCTTTGCGCACCCGTTCGTGCAAATACTCCGCAAACGCTTCGGCCAGACGATCGGCCAGCGATTTCAGCATGATCGAGGAATAATCGTCATGCGCATCTTCAAAGCGCTTCTCGTATTTTTCGATGCCGATCCCGCTGGTGACGGCAAACATACCGATGTAATCGGCGATGCCGGAGGATTTCGGTGCGATGAAATCGGCCAGGCATTGATTCGGCCGGGCCACGCCGTCGATCACCGGTTTTTCAGTCTGCTGACGTGTGCCGTAATAAGTGAACGCCACGGTGCTGCGCGTGTCGTCGGTATAGATCTCGATATCGTCATCGTTGACGGTATTGGCCGGCAGCAGCGCCACCACGCCGTTGGCCGTCAGCCAGCGCCCATCGATGACCTTTTTCAACAGCGCCTGGCCTTCTTCAAATACTTTGGTGGCTTCTACGCCGACCACGTCATCTTTCAAAATCGCCGGATAGGGCCCCGCCAAATCCCAGGTCTGGAAGAACGGCCCCCAATCGATATATGTCGCCAGCGTGCCCAGATCGACATTCTTGAAAAAGCGGCGGCCGATGAATTTCGGTTTGACGGGCGCGAATGCCAGTTTTGTTTTATTCGCGCGCGCCGCCGCCAGCGTCAATAAGGGGACGGTTTTTTTGTTGGCATGCTGGACGCGGATGCGCTCGTAGTCGGTCGCAATTTCGGCGATATATTGATCGCGGCTCTCCGGCGTGAGCAGCGACTGCGCCACCGAAACCGAACGCGACGCATCCGGCACGTACACCACCGGGCCTTCGTAGTTATGCGCAATCTTGACCGCCGTGTGCGCGCGCGAGGTGGTGGCGCCGCCGATCAACAGCGGCATTTTCAAGCCGCGGAAATAGGGATCGCGCTGCATTTCTTTGGCGACATAAGCCATTTCTTCCAGCGACGGCGTGATCAGGCCGGACAAACCGATGATGTCGGCATGCTCTTCCTTGGCTTTGGCCAGGATTTCCGAACACGGCACCATGACCCCCATGTTCACCACTTCGAAGTTATTACATTGCAGCACCACCGACACAATATTTTTGCCGATGTCATGCACGTCGCCCTTGACGGTGGCGATCACGATTTTGCCCTTGGGTTTACTGACCACGCCGGTCGCTTCTTGCAACAGGCGCTTTTCTTCTTCGATGAACGGGATCAAATGCGCCACGGCCTGTTTCATCACGCGCGCCGATTTAACCACCTGCGGCAGGAACATTTTTCCTTGGCCGAACAGATCGCCGACGATATTCATGCCATCCATCAACGGGCCTTCGATCACATGAATCGGACGGCCGCCATTGCCTAGCAATTCCTGGCGCGCTTCTTCTGTATCTTCGACGATCCATTGCGTAATACCCTGCACCAGCGCATGCGCCAGCCGCTGCTGCACGGTGCCGCTGCGCCATTCCAGCGTAGCTTCCTCTTTCTTATCGCCGGCCTTCAGCGTCGAGGCGATTTCAATCATGCGTTCGGTCGAATCTTCGCGCCGGTTCAAGACCACATCTTCAACCCGTTCGCGCAATTCGGCCGACAGGTTGTCGTAGACGCCGACCATGCCGGCATTGACGATACCCATGGTCATGCCGGCTTGAATCGCGTGATACAGGAAAACGGTATGAATGGCTTCGCGCGCCGGATCGTTGCCGCGGAAACTGAAACTGACGTTCGAGACGCCACCGCTGATCTTGGCATGCGGCAGATTCTCGCGTATCCAGCGGGTCGCGTTGATGAAATCGACTGCGTAATTATTGTGTTCTTCGATACCGGTGGCGATGGCGAAAATATTCGGGTCGAAAATAATATCTTCCGGCGGGAAACCGACCGTATCGACCAGCAGCCGATAAGCACGCTCGCAGATTTCAATCTTACGTTCGTAGGTATCTGCCTGGCCTTTTTCATCGAACGCCATCACGATGACCGCCGCGCCGTAGCGGCGGCACAGCTTGGCGTGATGCAGGAATTGTTCTTCGCCTTCCTTCATCGAAATCGAATTGACGATGGCTTTGCCCTGCACGCATTTCAGCCCGGCTTCGATCACCGACCATTTGGAGGAATCGATCATCACCGGCACGCGGGCAATATCGGGTTCGGAGGCGATCAGATTCAGAAAGCGCGTCATCGCGGCGACCGAATCGAGCATCGCTTCATCCATATTGATGTCGATGATCTGGGCGCCGTTTTCGACCTGCTGGCGGGCCACGGCCAGCGCTTCGTCGTATTGCTCGTTCAAAATCAGCCGGGCAAATGCTTTGGAGCCGGTGACGTTGGTGCGTTCGCCGACATTGACGAAGAGCGAATCGGCGTCGACCGTGAACGGTTCCAAACCCGATAGGCGCAGCGCGGTCGGCACTTGCGACGGCACGCGTGGCGCGATGATGGACACCGTATCGGCAATCGCCTTGATATGCGCCGGCGTGGTGCCGCAGCAACCGCCGGCCACGTTGACGAAGCCGCTTTCGGCGAACTCCTTGAGCAGCGAGGAAGTCACGTCCGGCGTCTCATCGAAACCGGTATCGCTCATCGGATTGGGCAGGCCGGCATTCGGATAAATACAGACGAAGGTATCGGCGATCTTGGATAATTCTTCGGCATACGGGCGCATCAGCGCCGCACCCAGCGCGCAATTCAGGCCGACCGTCAGCGGCTTGGCGTGACGTATCGAATTCCAGAAAGCGGGGACGGTCTGGCCCGATAAAATGCGGCCGGAGGCATCGGTGACGGTGCCGGAAATCATGATCGGCAGGCGCTGCCCGGATTCCTCGAAAAAGGTATCGATGGCAAACAGCGCGGCCTTGCAATTGAGCGTATCGAAGATGGTTTCGACCAGCAGCACGTCGGCGCCGCCTTGGACCAGCGCGCGGGTTTGCTCCAGATAAGCGGCGGCGAGTTGATCGAACGTGACATTGCGTGCCGCGGGATCGTTGACGTCGGGGGAAATAGACGCCGTCTTCGGTGTCGGTCCGAGAGCGCCGGCAACGAAACGCGGCCGGTCCGGCGTCGAATATTTGTCGCACGCCGCACGCGCCAGTTTGGCCGACGCCAGGTTCATCTCATAGGCCAGATGCGCCATGTGATAGTCGTCTTGCGCCACGGTGGTGGCGCCGAAGGTGTTGGTCTCGATCAGATCGGCGCCGGCGGCCAGATACTGTTCGTGAATTTCCTGGATGACCTGTGGCTGGGTCAGGCTAAGCAATTCATTGTTGCCTTTGACGAACAACTCGCGGCCCGGTCCTTTGAAATCGATAAAGCGACCCTGCGGACCGCCACGGTAATCCTCTTCCGTCAGCTTGTATTGCTGGATCATGGTGCCCATTGCGCCGTCCAGAATCAGGATGCGTTTGGACAGTAAATCGCGCAGCAGCGATTCGGTGGCGGAAGTGGCTTCTTGCTTCATTTGTTTATCTTTTAAAAATCTGTGTTGAGATGTTTTTCGGCCTGAGGTGACCCTTCGACACGCTGCGCTGCTCAGGGCGAACGGTTTTTCTTTAAATTTGATTAAAACCCATTCGTCCGAGACGCATTTGGCAAATGGTTTTCCTTAAATTTTCACAAAACCCCGTTCGCCCTGAGCAGCGCAGCGTGTCGAAGGGTCACCTCTAAAGGCACGGATTTTACCAGCTAGACAAACGCCCCATGTTCCAACGGAAAACCCTTAATGAATTCGACCGCCGGCAGACGCTTACCACCGGCTTTCTGCAATTCAAGCAGTTCGAGTACATCGCCGCCGCAAGCCATCAGCACGCCATCGTGCGCATTGGCCGCCAATACCGTACCGGGCGCCGCCGTGCTGGATGCAGACAAGGCACGCGCCTGCCAAATTTTGATGGTCTGGTCGCCGCATTGACCGATGGCGCCGGGAAACGGATTGAAAGCACGAATTTTGCGCACCAGCTCGGTTGCAGGCAGGCTGAAGTCCAGCGCGGCTTCCTCTTTGCCGATCTTGGCGGCATAGGTCACGCCAAGCGCCGGCTGAGGCTGCGGCGCTGGCAACACGCCGCGCTCAAGCTGTGCGATCGCATCGACGATCAGCGTGGCGCCCAGCGCTGCCACTTTATCGTGCAGCGTCGCCGTGGTGTCGTCATCGGCGATCGGCAATTGTCCACTCAGCAGCATCGGTCCGGTATCGAGACCGGCTTCCATTTGCATGATCGTCACGCCCGTGAACGCATCGCCGGCCTCGATGGCCCGATGGATCGGCGCTGCACCGCGCCAGCGCGGCAAGAGCGATCCGTGAATATTGATGCAGCCATAACGTGGAA
>DATMOE010000360.1:0-6983 GCA_035568435.1 Herbaspirillum sp.
TCACGATTTTCGCGTTGGGCATCATGCCTTACATTTCAGCGTCGATCATCATGCAGTTGCTGTCGGTGGTATCGCCGCAACTCGAGGCACTGAAAAAAGAAGGCGAGTCTGGACGCCGCAAGATTACCCAGTACACTCGCTACGGCACGTTGGTGCTTGCGACGTTTCAAGGGCTGGGCATTGCGGTGGCGCTGGAAGCGCAGGCTGGTTTGGTGTTGGATCCAGGGATGGCGTTTCGTTTTACGACGGTCGTCACATTGGTTACCGGGACGATGTTTTTGATGTGGTTGGGTGAGCAGATTACTGAACGTGGTTTGGGTAATGGCATCTCAATCATTATTTTTGCAGGTATTGCAGCAGGTTTGCCAAGTGCAGTTGCAGGCTTGTTCGAGTTGGTTCGTACCGGTTCGATGAACGCGCTGTCGGCAATCATGGTTATCCTGGTAGTAGGCGCAGTAACGTATTTCGTCGTGTTTGTGGAGCGTGGTCAACGCAAGATTCTAGTGAATTATGCGAAACGCCAGGTAGGTAACAAGATTTACGGTGGACAAAGCAGCCATCTGCCGTTGAAGCTGAATATGGCCGGTGTTATCCCGCCGATCTTCGCTTCGTCGATTATCTTGTTTCCAGCCACAATTACGAGCTGGTTCACGTCCGGCGAGACAACTAATCCTTTTATTCGCTTTTTAAAGGATCTTGCAGCGTCGATGGCGCCCGGTGAGCCGATTCATGCGTTACTATATGCGGTTGCAATTGTGTTTTTCTGCTTTTTCTATACTGCCTTGGTATTTAATAGTAAAGAAACGGCAGACAATCTGAAGAAGAGCGGTGCATTTGTACCGGGTATTCGTCCAGGTGACCAGACTGCTCGCTATATTGACAAGATTTTGATGCGTTTGACGTTGGCAGGCGCGGTCTACATTACTTTGGTTTGCTTGATGCCTGAGTTTTTAATTGCCCGCTGGAAAGTGCCTTTTTACTTCGGTGGAACGTCGTTGCTGATTATTGTGGTTGTTACCATGGACTTCATGACACAGGTCCAGAACTATGTAATGTCACAGCAATACGAATCCTTGCTGCGTAAAGCAAATTTCAAGGGCGGCATACCTTCACGGTAGTAGCCCTATAGGAACAAGAAGAACGAATGGCAAAAGACGACGTAATTCAGATGCAGGGTGAGATTCTTGAAAATCTCCCCAATGCAACATTCAGGGTAAAGCTGGAAAACGGGCACGTAGTGCTCGGACATATTTCCGGCAAGATGCGGATGAACTATATCCGCATTCTGCCAGGGGATAAGGTAACAGTTGAGCTGACACCTTACGATTTAAGTCGTGCACGTATTGTGTTCAGAACCAAGTAATTAGATTTATATAAATTTAAGCTGAAAGAAAGAGGGCAAAAATGAAAGTGCTCGCATCAGTCAAGCGGATCTGCCGCAACTGTAAGATCATCAAGCGCAAAGGCGTGGTTCGTGTAATTTGCACAGAGCCCCGTCATAAACAGCGCCAAGGTTAATTTAACGTTATTGATCGAGGAATAACGCATGGCACGTATTGCAGGGGTAAATATCCCAAATCATCAGCACACCGTCATTGGCCTTACAGCCATCTATGGTGTTGGTCGCCCACGGGCTCAAGAAATTTGCGACAAGACCGGCGTCCTGACCACTAAAAAGGTCAAGGATCTGGACGACAACGAATTGGAAAAGCTTCGCGACGAGATAGCTAAATTCGTCGTTGAGGGTGACCTGCGTCGCGAACTGTCCATGAACATCAAGCGATTGATGGATCTGGGTTGTTACCGGGGTATGCGTCATCGCAAAGGCTTGCCTTGCCGTGGTCAGCGTACTCGCACCAATGCCCGTACTCGCAAGGGTCCGCGTAAGGCAGCGCAATCGCTGAAGAAATAATACCGTTACGGTTCACCGATCGGTTTCAAGGAAATTAATATGGCAAAAGCACCCAATAACGCCGCTGCAGCACGTGTGCGTAAAAAAGTTAAAAAGAACGTTGCTGAAGGCATCGCGCATATTCACGCGTCTTTCAATAACACCATCATCACAATTACCGATCGCCAAGGCAATGCGCTTTCTTGGGCAACTTCCGGTGGTGCAGGCTTTAAGGGTTCGCGTAAATCGACTCCGTTTGCAGCGCAGGTTGCTGCAGAAGCTGCCGGGAAAGTGGCTGTCGAATGCGGCATCAAGAATCTGGAAGTTCGCATCAAGGGCCCAGGTCCTGGCCGCGAATCGTCGGTTCGTGCATTGAATAATCTGGGTATCAAGATTACCCAAATTCAAGATGTCACGCCTGTGCCGCATAACGGCTGCCGCCCTCCGAAGCGTCGTCGTATCTAATTTGCAGTTTGCAGTACGTCAGTTGCCCGCCAATTACATTGGCGGGTTTTCTGCTTATATATGGTTGTTTAAAGACCAGTTGTTTAAGCCCACTGTTTGATTGCACGCAGATCAAACTAGCGTTGCGGATGGCGCATAAGCGTCACCGGAACGTCATTTAATTAAAGGAAATACCGTGGCACGTTATATCGGACCTAAAGCAAAACTATCCCGTCGTGAAGGCACGGACCTGTTCCTCAAGAGCGCTCGTCGCTCACTGGATTCCAAGTGCAAGCTTGACTCCAAGCCAGGTCAGCATGGCCGTACCTCCGGCGCGCGTACATCGGATTACGGCAATCAATTGCGCGAAAAGCAAAAAGTGAAGCGTATGTACGGCATTCTGGAACGTCAGTTCCGCCGTTATTTCGCTGAAGGCGCACGTCGTAAAGGTAGTACCGGCGAGGTGATGCTGAAATTGCTGGAATCGCGTCTCGATAACGTCATCTATCGCATGGGCTTCGGTTCGACTCGCGCTGAAGCGCGTCAACTGGTGTCGCATAAAGCATTCACAGTCAATGCAGCCGTTGTCAACATTGCATCGTATCAAGTCAAGCCGGGCGATGTGATCGCCGTGCGTGAAAAAGCTAAAAAACAAGTTCGTATCGTCGAAGCGCTGGCATTGGCTGCGCAAGTCGGTATGCCTTCATGGGTCGATGTCGACGCCAAGAAGATGGAAGGCATTTTTAAATCGCTGCCGGATCGTAGCGAATTTGCCAATGATGTCAACGAATCGCTGATCGTCGAATTGTATTCCCGTTAATAACGAATGCGGCGTCAGCCGCAGCCGCTTGTTATCTTGGTTGTATTTTCGTTTGTATTTCTGTTTGTATTCGCTTACCAGCCCGTCTTCTTACGAGACGGGTATTTCTCTTAGTGCCGTCAGCCTTATCGGTGTAACGAACCGAGGGTATTGAAAAGGACAATCCATGCAAAATAGTTTGTTGAAGCCACGTATTATCGAAGTTGAAGCGCTTGGTGCAGGTCATGCCAAGGTCGTCATGGAACCGTTTGAACGTGGCTATGGCCATACACTGGGCAATGCATTGCGGCGCGTATTGCTGTCATCGATGGTTGGCTATGCACCTACTGAAGTAGTGATCGCAGGTGTCGTGCACGAATATTCGTCGCTCGACGGCGTACAGGAAGATGTTGTTGATATTCTGCTGAACTTGAAGGGTGTCGTATTCAAGTTGCATAACCGTGACGACGTCACATTGACGTTGAAAAAAGAAGGTGAAGGTGCTGTGCTGGCGTCCGATATCGATTTGCCGCACGATGTGGAGCTGATCAATCCAGGCCACGTAATCGCCAATCTGACTGCTGGCGGCAAGCTGGATATGCAGATCAAGGTTGAAAAAGGCCGTGGTTATGTACCGGGTAACGTTCGCCGTTTGACTGAAGATGCAAACAAGACCATCGGCCGCATTATTCTGGATGCATCGTTTTCGCCGGTGCGCCGCGTATCGTATGCAGTCGAGTCGGCTCGCGTGGAACAACGTACCGATCTGGACAAGCTGGTCATCAATATCGAAACCAACGGTGTGATCACGCCTGAAGAGGCAATTCGTCAGTCGGCACGCGTTCTGGTGGATCAATTGAATGTATTTGCAGCACTCGAAGGCACTGAAGCAGCCGCTGAAGCACCTTCCCGCGCACCGCAAGTCGATCCTATCCTGTTGCGTCCGGTCGACGATCTGGAATTGACCGTACGCTCGGCCAATTGCCTGAAAGCAGAAAACATTTACTACATTGGCGATCTGATCCAGCGTAGCGAAAATGAACTGTTGAAGACGCCGAATCTGGGTCGTAAGTCCTTGAATGAAATCAAGGAAGTTTTGGCCTCGCGTGGTTTGACACTGGGCATGAAGCTGGAAAACTGGCCACCTGCCGGTCTGGAAAAATAATAGGTATAATCGCCGGCTTCGCGCATTGCGCGGAGTCGGCTTTGTAGCGCATAGAGCACCACCGTAGTATTGAAAAATTGCAGCACACATTAAACCGGTCCGCGGCATCCCATTAGAGGATATCGATCGAAGAACTGGATCATCATTTAAAACTTAAAGGAATTACCATGCGTCACCGTCACGGCCTTCGTAAACTGAATCGTACTTCTTCCCACCGTCTGGCAATGCTGCGCAACATGATGGTTTCGTTGCTGCGTCACGAAGCAATCAAGACCACATTGCCAAAAGCTAAAGAACTGCGCCGCGTAGTCGAACCAATGCTGACATTGGGCAAGACCGACACGCTGGCAAACAAGCGTTTGGCGTTCAGCCGCCTGCGCGACCGCGAAATCGTCGGCAAACTGTTTTCGGATTTGGGCCCACGTTACGCAACACGTAACGGCGGCTATCTGCGTATCCTGAAAATGGGTTTCCGCGTTGGCGACAATGCGCCTATGGCGTTCGTAGAACTGCTGGATCGCCCTGAAGTCAGCGACGATGCAGACGTGCCGACAGCAGAATAATGATCCATCAATGACTAGCAATAGTCCGATGCAAAGAAGAGCCAGGCGATGCCTGGCTTTTTACTTTCCGCGCGTATTTATTTCGAATTGGTGAAGTAGCGAGTCCTCAAATTAAGATGCCGGCCTGTGTTATATTTTTGTCCTGCCGCTTTGTGCTGGATGACGAAAACGCTGTATATAACGTCACACTAAGCACACAGTAACCCCCTGGAAGAGTTCACATGCATTCCCCCAATTCAAGTCACGTGCCGATGCACTGTGCATTTCGGCGCTTACTGACAGCGCTGTTTCTATTGCTCAGCTTCGTGCTTTGCGCCGCGCCGGCGCAAGCGGATGCCGATTTTCAGGCGCCGGAGCAGGCATTCAAATTCTCGGCGCAAATGGCCGATGCGCAGACGCTGGAAGTCAGTTACATCATCGCCGACGGTTATTACATGTACCGTGAACGCTTTCACTTCAAAGCGGACCACGATGCGGTATTGGGCCAGCCGGTTTTCCCTGACGGGAAAATAAAATATGACGAGACCTTTAAGAAAAACGTTGAAACCTATCGCAACAAAGTAAGCATTCGGATACCCGTCAAAGGAGAAGCACCGTTCCGCTTGACTGTGACATCGCAGGGCTGCACGGATAAAGGTTTATGTTATTCGCCGATGGACGTTGCTGTACAGCTATTCCCGATCAGTACCGTTGCCGGCAACACAATGAGCGTCACAGTAGTAACGCCTGCGGCAAGCGATGGCGCCAACCCCAACCCCACGGTTGACAGCAACGATATCGGCGGCATCCGGTCAACACTGCAAAGCGGTAAATTACTGTTGATTCTGCCGCTGTTTTTTCTGCTTGGTCTCGGTCTCTCGCTTACGCCGTGCGTGTTGCCGATGGTGCCGATCCTGTCATCGATTATTGTCGGCGAGGGGACGCGTTCCACACGCGGGCGTGGCTTGCTGTTATCTGCGGTATACGCCTTGGGTATGGCACTGGTTTATACCGCTCTGGGCGTAGCTGCCGGACTGGCGGGACAAGGGCTGGCCGCGACATTGCAAAATCCCTGGGTGCTCAGCCTGTTTGCATTGCTCTTGATCGGCCTGTCCTTGTCGATGTTCGGCTTCTATGAACTGCAGGTACCCAGCGCCTGGCAAACCCGCTTGTCGCAAGTCTCCGGCGACAAGAGTGGCGGAGGCGGAAAATTGATCGGTGTCTTCGTCATGGGCGCAATCTCTGCGCTGATCGTCGGCCCCTGCGTTGCTGCGCCTTTGGCCGGCGCCCTGCTGTATATCAGCCAGTCGCGCGATGTATTGATCGGCGGTAGCGCATTGTTTGCGATGGCCGTCGGCATGAGCGTGCCGTTGCTGCTGGTAGGTGTTTCAGCCGGCGCGCTGCTGCCGCGTGCAGGCGGTTGGATGGAGGGCGTCAAACGCTTTTTCGGCGTATTGATGCTGGCCACAGCGCTGTGGATGATCATGCCGGTGATACCGGGCGCGGCCACGGTTTTAGCCTGGGCACTACTGCTCATTGGATATGGCGCCTATATGCTGTGGGGCCAGCCGGGAGCATGGCTGACCAAGGCAATAGGTGTAATCGCACTTATTCTTGGCGCTCTGCAATTGGTGAATGTGAGTACCGGCGGCCGCGATGCACTGGCGCCGCTGGCGCAACTCGGAGGGGGTGGTGCAGCCCAGTCAAAAATCGATTTTCGGCATGTGAAATCCGAGGCAGAGCTTGACGCGGTATTGGCGCAAACGGGCGGCAAAGCAGTCATGCTGGATTTCTATGCCGACTGGTGCGTAAGCTGTCTGGAAATGGAAAAGACCACATTTGTCGATCCGCAGGTGCGCGCGGCGCTTGGTGCTTTTGTATTGTTAAAAGCGGATGTTACCGCCAACAATGCCGACGATAAGGCTTTATTGAAGCGTTTTAAATTGTTTGGGCCGCCCGGTTTCATTTTCTTCGATGCCAAAGGCCAAGAATTAGACAATAAGAACCTCATCGGCTATGAAAACACAGAACAATTCCTGAAACGTCTCAATACGATCAATCCCGGCTGATCCAGAATGAACTTAATGCCGGTAGTGCATTCCGATATATGCAAAGACAATAAAATTTGTTGGGTATAGAGGG
>DATMOE010000361.1:0-4314 GCA_035568435.1 Herbaspirillum sp.
CAAACACTGAAGGACGATCTGCCGTTCCTGCCCGAATTCCGCCTCGCGTTTGCGTGGCCGGATGAACTTGTCGTCTCGGGCGACGGTTCGAAAGTCATGGATTTGCCCGATAAGTGGGTGCAGTACATTCTGCTGACGAAACCCAATCCGGCGCCGGTGCTGGTGATCCAGACGCAGATCGAACCGGATCAATGGCTGTATCTGGCGGCGCTGATGCCGAATCCCTATTTTCTCGACAGCAGCAATCCCTTATCGATCGATCGTTTGGTATTGCAGGGTTTGTCGCTGGCGGTGATTCTATTGCTGTCGATCATGGTGGTGCGCTGGACCACCAGGCCGCTGGCTGCGTTATCGGATGCGGCGGAGGCTTTCGGCAAAGGCGCGACGGTGCCTGCGTTGCCGGAAACCGGCAGCCGCGAATTCGTCAAGACTGCGCGCGCTTTCACGGCGATGCGCGAGCGGATAAAGCGCTATCTGGAAGATCGCGAGCGGCTGTTCGTTTCTATTTCGCACGATCTGCGTACGCCGATCACGCGCCTGAAGTTACGCAGCGAGTTGCTCGAAGACGAAGCCTTGAGAAACGATTTCCATGACGATCTGGACGAGCTCGACATGATGGTCAAGGGTGCCTTGCAATCGGTCAAGGACAGCGACATTCACGAAAACCGCACCGAGGTCAAGCTGGATGCCTTGATCGGACGGATGATCCGCGACGCGCGCATGGCGGGGCAGATCGTTGCATTCGAGCCGTCGGATGTGACCGTCATGGCCAAGCCGCTGGCGCTCAAGCGGGCGATCGGAAATCTGTTCGACAATGCCATGCATTACGGCGAAAGGGTGGAAATCAGCACCCGGCGCCATACGATGGTCGATAACGATACCGTGGAAATCTGTATCCGCGATCACGGCCCGGGGGTGCCTGAAGAAGCGCTGGGCGGTTTGGATCAACCGTATTTGCGGCTGTCGCATGGCCGCGAAAAAAACGCCGGCGGCATGGGCCTGGGACTGGGCATTGCGCGCAACATTATTCAGGCGCATGGCGGCGAACTGGTGCTTGCGAATCATCCTGAGGGCGGTTTGCAGGCGACGATTTTGTTGCCTGCGCGTTAGTAAAAAAGGTTCATCTGGGTTTTCTGTGGGTATTCTTTAAGTTCTACCTGCAGAGGTGACCCTTCGACAGGCTCAGGGCGAACGGGGTTTTTCCTAAATTTTCACAAAAAACCCGTTCGCCCTGAGCCTGTCGAAGGGTCACCTCAATAGGTAAAACTTAAAGGATTTAAAAAGTACCCACACAAAAGTCTGAGGAACCGTAAAAAATAAACCGCGCTTCAGCCGGATGACTGAAGCGCGGTTTATTTTTTACGCAGGCCATGATGCCTGCGGCAATGCGTTTACTTGACCACAGCTATTTCCGTACGCACACCACCCTTATAGGTATACAAAGTCAGCGAACCGTTTTTGATATCGCCTTTGTCATCGAATGCGATCAGTCCGGTTACGCCGGGATGGCTGATCTTGGCCAGTACGGGCAGATATTTTTTCGGATCGACCGATTTCGCTTTTTGCATGGCGTCGGCAACGGTCATGGTGGCGTCGTAAGCATAGGCGGCGTTATAGACCACATCGATGCCGTAACGTTTTTTGTAGGCGGCGCGGAAATCGTCCATGCCTTTTTTACCGGCTTCGGTGACACCGCCTGCTTCGGCGCAGACCACTTGATCGTCGCGCAGGCCATCGCCGGCCAGACTCGCCAGGGAGCCGGTGCAAACGCCATCGCCGCCCATGAATTTGCTATCCAGGCCGAGTTGCTTCATCTGGCGCAACATCGGGCCGCCGACCGCATCCATGCCGCCGAAGAAAATAATATCGGGCTTCTTGGATTTGATTGACGTCAGAATGGCATTGAAATCGGTCGCTTTATCGTTGGTGTATTGGGTTGCGACGATTTTGGCGCCGGAGGCTTTCGCACCTTTGGCAAATTCATCGGCGACGCCCTGACCGTAGGCGGTGCGGTCGTCGATGACGGCGATATCTTTGCCTTTCAGTGTGACCGCGGCGTATTTGCCCAGCACCGCGCCCAGTTGCGCATCGTTGGCGACAACGCGGAAGGCGGTCTTAAAGCCTTGCTGCGTGTACTTCGGATTGGTTGCCGATGGCGAAATTTGCGGGATGCCGGCATCGCTGTATATTTTCGAGGCAGGGATGGTGGTGCCGGAATTCAGATGGCCGATCACTGCAGCAACCTTGGCGTCGACCAGTTTGGTCGCCACCGCAGTCGCCTGTTTCGGGTCCGATGCGTCGTCTTCGGCGTCCAGACTGAATTTGATTTTTTTGCCGCCGATAGTCAGGCCCTTGGCATTGAGTTCTTCAATGGCCATCCGGGCGCCGTTTTCATTGTCTTTACCCAAATGTGCGTTGGGGCCGGTAATCGGGCCGACATGGCCGATCAGGACAGTTTGTTCCTGTGCAAAAGCAGTCCCGGCAATCGCAAAAGCGATGGCGCCGACCAAGGGAACAATACGGGGAATAATGCGTTTTGTCGTAAGCTTCATGGAATCCCTCTGTAATTGGAAATGACGAAAAGTTGTTATATACACAAAACACATAAAACATACCGCCAGACATATCGTTTTATCTTCGAGCAAGATTATGGGAATACAATTATTTTTGTAATGCGATATATCCGAGCGATATGACGTTACAACATAAAAAACTGTTCGCAAAGCGTTTTTTTGCGCTGCGCCAAATTTCAAAAAACTATGCCAGCTAAACACTACATATTAGATAAAGTCGATAGAAAACTCCTGAATCTATTGCAAAAAGACAATCGGATCCCAACCCGCGACTTAGCTGAAAAACTGCACATTTCCCAACCGACCTGCCTGCGCCGCATACGTGAATTGCGCGAAATGGGGATTATCAGTGCCGAAGTGGCCATGGTCGATCCGTTTGCGCTCGGCTATGGCATGTTGGCGTTTCTGGAGATTTCGCTGACCAATCAGTCCGACGCGCACATGCAGGAGTTCGAATTGCGCATGAGCAAGGAGGCCGAAGTGATGCAGTGCTATTTCGTCTCCGGCGAATACGATTATTTTATTGTTGTGCATGTGATCAATATGGATGCCTATTATCAGTTTGTGCGCCATGTTATTTCCGGTTCCGGCAATGTCCGGCACTTTCATTCACGCTTCCCGATGAAGCGGGCCAAGTTTGCGACCAGCATCGCATTCGATGAGAAGGCTGCGGAGGTGGCGGTGCGGGTGATACGCTGAGGTTTTAGCTAACCAAGGATCACCTGTTAATGTTTTCAGTCTCTATAACGGGACACTCGTCACCGATACAAAATTCTGTTTCAAATAATCCACTAAATAACGCTCTAAATAACCCCGCGAAAAATGTTTCCAAAGGCCGCAGCTTGCGGCCTTTGCCGCCTAATACACCGCAAGAGGTGATGGCCTCTTTGCTGGCGTTGCGCAAGCAATTCTCGGCTGCGGCGCATATCGATCGCATGGTGCGGGACCGGCAGCGCAGCATGCGCGAGCGCGCAACGCCGCTCGTAAGGCAGCATCCCCTGGCAGAAGCTGCATTGGGTTTGCTGGTCGGCAGTGCAAGTTTTGCCGCCGGTTGGTGGAACGCTTCAATGCTGGCCCCAAGTAGCGCTGCTTTCGGCGAGTCGCTCATACCCATAACGCCAGTAAAGCAGGTCACTGAGAACGGCGTGGCGACGCTGCAGCATGCCGTTCGGCCCAGGCCGATACGCGCGGCCGATGCAATGTCGGCGCCGGCACTGCAAGCGCTGCCCCTCGAGCGGGTGCTGTCGCCGCAATGGATGGCCGAGCTGGATTTCACGCGCTTCGACACGGCCGCTTTTTTACGGGCATGCGGTGAGACGGTCGACGATCCGGCGTCGCAGCAGGAAGGGTTGGCGGCGGTGCATCGGTGTTTGCAGCCGGTCTTTTCGGCGGCCCGCCCGGCGCTCAGTATCGAGGGCATGGACGGCAGCAATCTGTCGGTTTTTTTTGAACGGCTGCTTCCTGCGTTGGGTCTGGGTGAAGTGGCGGCGCAAGGTCTCGATCCGGAATTTGCGCAGGCGCTGTTCAATCGATGGTTTTTGTCGATGGCATTGCCGTCTCACAGCCACGGCGATGTCGGCAATCCCGGCTTCCCGCTCAACAGCATGTTGCTTGGCCTGACGCATGCAACGCCGGGCGATGCGGCACACCATCTGGGGCTGCCCCAGATGCGTCTCGATAGCCTCAGGGATGCGCTCAATGCTGCGTTTCTGCGGGATGTGCCGCTGCATTTTCAGCCGGC
>DATMOE010000362.1:0-7330 GCA_035568435.1 Herbaspirillum sp.
CAATGTGCGGAACTTCGCGCTGAATATATAAGTGCGCTTGGCATGCGTAACATCGTTGCAGCCATGTTCGTTGCAAGTCAGCTCAAAGAGCTGGACTGTAAAAATCATTAGAGGTGGACTGTAACTAATCCAAATTTAAGGCGCCGCTACGGAAGAATGGCACACTTCTCTTCCATGCAACGCCTTATCAAATATTTCAAACATCAAGCCTCGATCAAACCGAGGCATTTTTCCCTGTCCGAAATCGCAGCTTACATTTTTATCTGAAGTTTAATGCTCAGGAAAATTCCGCGGGTGTTAGGCGATCAACCATCAGGCGCGCGGGCGAAAATCGCCCGGCCATAGACACATAATTTCCATTCCAAACGACCCCGTCCCCATCATATCGCCGTAAGTTTCCGTAAGTTTCAAGCAAGTATCGCGTAAGTTTGAGGTTGCACACTCCGCTTGGGGATAAACAACCGGCCACAGCCGCACTAGCTGGCTGTTCATGTAACCACAAAATTAAAAAAATAATTACTCCAGGAGACTCAGCATGACCATAGCCACAACACTGAACACGCCGCCACGGACCGCGCGCGGCTTAACGCCAGAAGAACGCAAGGTCATATTTGCTTCCTCCCTGGGCACCGTATTCGAATGGTACGATTTTTATCTATACGGCTCGCTCGCAGCAATCATCGCAAAACAGTTTTTTGCCGGCACCGATCCAAACACCGCCTTCATTTTTGCGCTCCTGGCATTTGCAGCCGGTTTTATCGTGCGACCGTTCGGCGCACTGGTGTTCGGCCGCCTCGGTGACATGATCGGACGGAAATACACGTTCCTGATCACCATCGTCATCATGGGTTCATCCACCTTCATTGTCGGTATCCTGCCGAATTACAACTCGATCGGACTTGCTGCGCCGGTTCTCCTGATTACCCTGCGGATCCTGCAAGGTCTGGCCCTAGGCGGCGAGTATGGCGGCGCGGCTACTTATGTCGCCGAACATGCGCCACACGATAAACGCGGCGCCTTCACGTCCTGGATTCAAACCACGGCGACTTTAGGCCTGTTTCTATCGCTGCTGATTATTCTGGGCGTGCGCACATCGATCGGCGAAGAGGCATTTGCCGATTGGGGCTGGCGTATTCCATTCCTGGCATCCGTCATCCTGTTGGCAATCTCGGTCTGGATTCGGCTGTCGATGAACGAATCGCCTGCTTTCGCCAAAATGAAAGCCGAAGGAAAAACCTCCAAAGCACCGCTGACCGAAGCCTTCGGCCAATGGAAAAACCTAAAACTGGTAATTCTGGCGCTGATCGGCCTCACCGCAGGCCAAGCAGTCGTCTGGTACGCTGGCCAATTTTATGCGCTGTTCTTCCTGACCCAGTCGCTCAAGGTCGACGGTCCAACGGCTAATATCCTGATCGCCTTGGCGTTGCTGATCGCTACCCCGTTCTTTGTGATCTTCGGTACGCTGTCGGACAAGATTGGCCGCAAACCGATCATCATGGCCGGCTGCCTGATTGCCGCGCTGACGTATTTCCCGATTTTCCAGGGTTTGACGCATTACGCTAATCCGGCCCTGGAAGCAGCGCTACAGAACGCTCCAGTCATCGTCACCGCCGATCCTGCAACCTGCAAATTCCAATTCAATCCAACCGGCACTAAGAAATTCACCTCTTCCTGCGATATCGTCAAGGCGAAACTGTCTGCTGCCTCGGTCAATTATGAAAATGTGGCTGGCGCGCCCGGTTCGCTGGCAACGGTGAAAATCGGCGACAAAACCCTGACATCCTACGATGCCGAGGGTCTGTCGAAAGAAGATGCAGCCGCCAAGGACAAGGCTTTCTCGACAGAACTGTCTGGCGACATCAAGGGCGCGGGTTATCCAAGCAAGGCCGATCCCGCACAAATAAACAAGCCGATGGTGCTGCTGCTGTTATTCATCTTGGTACTCTACGTAACGATGGTATATGGCCCGATTGCTGCCATGCTGGTGGAAATGTTCCCAACCCGCATCCGCTACACATCGATGTCCATGCCTTATCACATCGGTAACGGCTGGTTCGGCGGTCTGCTGCCGACCACCGCTTTCGCTCTGGTAGCGTTCAAGGGCGATATTTATTATGGTCTCTGGTATCCGATCGTCATTGCACTGGTAACGTTCGCTATCGGGATGCTGTTCATCAAAGAGACGAAAGATGTCAATATTTACGCGGCGGATTGAAATAGCTGCATTGAAAATCGCGTCGAACACGCGATAGCCCCACACCGCCCGGCATGCGGGTCCGCACCAAAGAAAGCCTGCCCTCATGCCGGGCTCATAATACAAAAGGAGCATGTCGCAAGACATGCTCCTTTTGTTCAAAATGGCAGTGCTATGGATTTTTCCGATATTTATCCAGCCATTATCATGCTCATGATTGCCATATTTATGGCGGCACGTACACTCTCTTTAGAAATATCTTTAGAAATATCGTCACGCCCTAATAGCTTGTTCTCCTCTTCTTCTTCTCTTGTCTGTAGTATGAGACAACCTAACCATGAGAATATTTGCAGAGCGTGGACGTCGTTTGATGCACCGAGAGCACCTTGACTGTCCGCTTTGATGTCCTGCGGCCGATCATGATTTTGATGCTCGCTAACGGCCTGCGCCATGAGGTCGCCACTAGGAATATGGCTCGAAATCGATGAAATCATAATAATTAATACCTTTTTTGTTAAAGATTTATTGTATGTATTCTTTCCCAAGCATTAAAACTGTTAAGTTTTAGCTTGTTAAAGCTAAGCAATGGGAAAACAATAAAAAAACCACCGCAGCGTTTCTTAATTAATAAAACTACGCAAACCAAATATTCCAGACGACCGGCACAGATACACTTTCGCTTTTCTTTGCCTCCTGGAAGACCAAGCTATGCCGCAAGAAATCGCCGCCATCACAGACTGGATCGCGGCTCGCGTAGAAATACACGCAGCACTTTCCGTTTTCCTGGTGATTGCACTGGCCTGGATCGCCAACCGGATTGTCAAACGCATTCTGACGCGCAGCCTCTATCCACAACTCCCCGCTTCACTCAAGTTCGATCGCGCCGGCAGCCGGCAACCGCTTGCCAAGTTAATCGCCCGCCTCGCGCATATCGTGCCGATCCTGATTATCTATGGCGGCATCGGCATGGTGCCGCATCTCCATGCCGACATTATCATCGTCGTAGAAAACATCGCGCAGGCATCCATCGTGGTCACGATTGCACTGGCGCTAGGCAGTACCTTGAATCTGGCGGACAACATTTATCAAAACCGTCCCAACGCACGTTACCGTCCGATCAAAGGCTATCTCCAGATCGGCAAAATCGCGATCTACGCCATTGCCGTGGTGTTGATGCTGGCAACACTGTTCAATCGTTCGCCGCTGATTCTGTTATCCGGCATCGGCGCGATGGCCGCCGTGCTGATGTTGATTTTTCAGGACACGCTGCTATCGATGGTCGCCAGCGTACAGATCAGCTCCAGCGGCATTATTCGCGTCGGCGACTGGATAGAAATGCCCCAATTGCATGCCGACGGCGCCGTGATTGACATCGCATTACACACCGTCAAAATACAAAACTGGGATTTGACCATCACCACCATTCCGACCAAACGCCTGATCAGCGACACCTTCAAAAACTGGCGCGGCATGCAGGAACAAGGCGCGCGACGCATCAAACGCGCCCTGCTGGTCGATCAAAACAGCATCGAATTCATCGATGAAGCCGAACGCCTGCGGTTACGGCATTTCAATCTGCTGGACGACTATCTCGGCCGCAAACAGGGCGAACTCGATGCATGGAACAGCCAACTGGCCGAACGCGGCACCCCCATGCTGAACGCCAGGAAAATCAGCAATATCGGCACCTTCCGCAGTTACGTCGGGTACTACTTGCGCAGCCATCCGTCGCTGCGCCAGGATATGACCGTGATCGTGCGCCAGTTGCAGCCGACACCGGAAGGTTTGCCGCTGGAAATAGTCTGTTTTACCAATGCCACCGGCTGGGCCGACTACGAAGCCATCCAGGCGGATATTTTTGATCATCTACTGGCGATCATCCCCGAGTTCGGCTTACGCCTGTTTCAGCGGCCTGCCGGGACGGATATACGCCCTTTGCGGACCGCCCTTGGCGGCCCAAGCACCCGAATTATGTAAGCAGCACTGGGCAAAACGGTCAGGATTTGGTATCTTCGCCGCTCCGCTATCGTTCGCTGTTGCGCCAAGCTGCTTCCATGAAAACTCCTGTCCGTCTCGGTACGCCCCTCTCGCCATCAGCCGTCAAAGTGATGCTGCTGGGTTCCGGCGAACTCGGCAAGGAAGTCATTATTGCGCTGCAGCGATTGGGCGTCGAAGTCATTGCGGTAGACCGCTATGCCAATGCGCCCGGCCATCAGGTGGCGCATCGTTCGCACGTCATCAATATGACCGATGGCGCTGCACTGGCCGCATTAATTGCACAGGAGCAACCCGATCTGGTGGTCCCGGAGATCGAAGCGATTGCCACCGAAACCCTGATGGCGCTGGAACAAGCCGGCAAGGTCACCGTCATCCCGACCGCGCGCGCAGCATGGCTGACCATGAATCGCGAAGGTATCCGCCGGCTGGCAGCCGAAACGCTGGCGCTGGCCACCTCCCCATACCGCTTTGCCGATAACCTCGAACAACTCAAAACCGCCTGCGACGAAATCGGTTTTCCTTGCGTGATCAAACCGGTCATGTCGTCCTCCGGCAAGGGGCAATCGAAAATTGACAACGCACAAGCCGTCGCCGCTGCCTGGGATTACGCCGCGGCAGGCGGCCGCGTCAATGCCGGCCGGGTGATTGTCGAAGGTTTCATCGATTTCGATTATGAAATCACTTTACTGACCGTGCGCGCCCTGAACGCCGACGGCACGGTAGGCACCCATTTCTGCGAACCGATCGGCCATGTCCAGGTACAAGGCGATTATGTTGAATCATGGCAACCATGCGCCATGCACCCCGCCGCACTGGAAAAAGCCCGCGATATCGCCGCCAAAGTCACCGGCGATCTGGGCGGCCTGGGACTGTTCGGCGTCGAATTATTTGTGAAAGACCAAATGGTCTGGTTTTCCGAAGTCAGCCCGCGCCCGCACGACACCGGCATGGTGACCATGGCCAGCCAGACACAAAGCGAATTCGAATTGCACGCCAAGGCTATTCTTGGCTTGCCGGTCGACGTATCGCTCAAAACACCGGCGGCATCTGCGGTAATCTATGGCGGTTGCGATGCCAAAGCAATCGCCTTCGAAGGCGTGGCTGACGCATTGCGCATACCCGGCGTCGATATCCGTCTGTTCGGCAAACCGGAATCGTTCCAGCGCCGTCGCATGGGCGTCGCGCTGGCCGCGGCAGCCGATGTCGACACTGCACGCGTCAATGCCAAGGCCGCAGCAGCCAAAGTCAAACCCGTAACGAAATAAGCGAATCATCATGAAATTCGATGTTGTCATCGTCGGCAGTGGGCTGGCAGGATTATCGGTCGCATTACATCTGGCCCCCACGCATAAGGTAGCCGTCATTTCCAAAGGCCAGTTGCTCGACGGCGCCAGCAATTGGGCCCAGGGCGGCATTGCGGCAGTGCTGGATTCCGGCGACAGTTATGAACAACATATAGCCGATACGCACGACGCCGGCGCCGGCCTGTGCGATCAGACTGCGACCCGTTTCATCATCGAAGGCGGGCGCACCGCAATCGATTGGCTGATCGAACGCGGCGTCCCGTTCACACCGGATGACAGCGCCGAACTGGGTTATCACCTCACCCGCGAAGGCGGCCATTCGCAACGCCGCATCATCCACGCCGCCGACGACACCGGCCATGCGGTGCAAATCACGCTCGAACAACAAGTACGCAGCCATCCGAATATCACGCTGCTCGAACATCACTGCGCCATCGATCTGATTCGTACCGGTAGTGGTGCGGAAGCGCATTGCATCGGCCTGTACGCGCAAAACATCGCCAGCGGGGAAGTCATCGGCATCGCCAGCAACCGGGTAGTGCTGGCCGCCGGCGGCGCGGGCAAAGTCTATCTCTACACATCCAACCCCGACTCTTCCACCGGCGACGGTATTGCGATGGCATGGCGCGCCGGTTGCCGGGTTGCGAATATGGAGTTCATTCAATTCCATCCGACCTGCCTCTATCACCCCTACGCCAAATCGTTTTTGATCAGCGAAGCGCTACGCGGTGAAGGCGCTTTGTTAAAACTGCCTGCCGGCGCCGGTAAAGATGCCGGTATGCGCTTTATGCCGGACTACGATGCCCGCGCCGAACTCGCGCCGCGCGACATCGTCGCCCGCGCCATCGATTCCGAAATGAAAAAGCGCGGCCTGGATTACGTCGATCTGGATATCACGCATCACACGCCGGCCTTTTTGCATGAGCACTTTCCGACCATTCTGGCGCACTGCCTGGAATTCGGCATCGATATCACCAAGCAAGCGATACCGGTGGTGCCAGCCGCGCACTACACCTGCGGCGGCGTGATGACCGATATCGCAGGACGCACCGATTTGCCCGGGCTGTATGCAGTCGGGGAAACCGCGTATACCGGTCTGCATGGCGCGAATCGGCTAGCCAGCAATTCCCTGCTCGAATGCCTGGTCATGGGACGCGCTGCCGCCGATCACATTCGCAGTCAGCCGCACAGCGAGCCGGCCGATTTGAAGGCATGGGATCAAAGCCGCGTCACCGACGCCGATGAACAAGTGGTCATTTCACACAACTGGGATGAATTGCGCCGCTTCATGTGGAATTACGTCGGCATCGTCCGCACCGACAAGCGGCTGCAACGCGCCGGGCACCGGATCGCATTGCTGAAACAGGAAATCGATGAATATTACGCAAATTTCCGGGTCACCCGCGATCTGCTGGAACTGCGTAATCTGGTGATGGTTGCGTCACTGGTGGTTGATAGCGCATTGGCGCGCAAGGAGAGTCGTGGATTGCATTACAGCCTGGATTATCCTGAATTGTTGCCGGAGGCTTTGCCTACGGTGCTGACGCCGGGCAGCATGTGATTTGAGTGTGGCGGTGACCCTTCGATACGCTGCGCTACTCAGGGCGAACGGTTTTTTGTGAAAATTTACTAAAACCCCGTTCGTCCTGAGTAGGCACGCAGTGCCGTATCGAAGGATCACCGCCACATTCAAACCATCACATCAAAACACTCAAGCCGGCCCAATCCCCGCAAACAATTTCTGCTCCTGCGACAAATCCCCCGAAGGCCGCACCCGCGCTTTTCGTTCCGCCGCAAAATCGAGCATACGATCGATACACAGCACAGCCTGGCC